>CAIJKT010000698.1 GCA_903821255.1 uncultured Lentisphaeria bacterium
ATTTATCTTTTCAACCGCATTGCTGCTTTTCCTGGTGATGGACCCGCTGGGCAATCTGCCGTTTTTCATCAGTTCGTTAAAAAATATGCCTCCTGAGCGATACCTGAAAATCGTGTTCAGGGAATCTGTCATCGCGCTGGTTGTACTGACAATATTTATGCTGGTCGGGAAAAATATACTCGGAATATTGCAGATTTCACAGGCGTCACTGGGCATCGCCGGCGGAATCATCCTTTTTCTGATTGCCCTGCAAATGATCTTCTGTCTGCCTATTTTCAGTCCGGCAAACGACCATGAAGACAAAAAACGGGAAGAGCCGTTCATAGTTCCGCTGGCAGTGCCGATGATTGCCGGACCGTCCGCCGCCGCGACAATAATCCTGGTCAGAGGCAGGACAGATACTTCATTGCTGGATTGCTTTATCGCACTGGCCGTCGCATGGTGCATGTCAACCATCATCCTGATGTTCTCAAAGACAATTTCCCGCCTTTTGGGCCACAAAATACTCGATGCCTCTGAATCGCTGATGGGACTGCTGCTTACCGCGCTGGCCATTGAAATGCTGGTAAAAGGCATCAAAAGCGCCTTCTGCCCCGGCCTGAACTGACTTACTTCTTCTCCTCGGTGACTACCGGCGGCACGGCAGCGATCTTTTGCAGAACAACTTTCTGTTTTTCATTGAACATTTCCGGGATATTCAGGTTGTTTTCCAGAAAACTTTCCCATTCCCCGGATGAACTGGTATAGATTCTCGTTTTGTCGTTGCCGTCATAAGCCAGACTTTTCAAAACCTTGACCTTTTCATTATCGGCCTTGTTGAACCACTCCAAATTGAGCGGAATAAGCGTCAGGCTATCACCTTTGAATTCAACTTTCAGCAGAACATGCATCGGCAGCACCGTAATATTCCAGTACTCATTGTTCTGCGATGATTTACCGCTGACATCCGCAAACAACTGGTCTTTAAGCTTAAAAAAGGTAATATTCAAATCAGACCGCTTATCATTTTTGTCGTAAGTGATCAGCGTATTATCCGTAATTTTCCACGGTGTTATATCATTTCTGGAGACATCTTCTCCAATAGAGACATTCAGTTTCCAGTAGCCGCTGACTTCTTTCAATTCCACTACTTTTCCCCTTGTGCAGAACGGATTGATTGAATAAATGGTACATCCGGCGGCAATTCCCAGCAGCAGCAGCGGAACGATTCTCAGTAAATTACGCATTGGCCTGTCTCCTTGTTAAAATTGCTCAGTACAACAACTTCTATGTAAAGTATATCTCCGGTTTTATAAAATTCAATATACCCTGATCGTCTGCCGCCGGACAGCCCTGCAATGATTTTTCATAATCCGGAATAGCCGGACTGGGCCATAACAGTCATTCCGGACATTTGAGAGCATGGCCGGGTATCGTGAAATAAAATACGGATCCCTTGTCTTCCTTGCTTTTCACCCAAATTCCGCCGCCATGCTTTTCCACGAATTCTTTGCACAGCAACAAGCCAATTCCCGTGCTGAGTTCGCCTTCTGTTCCCATCCTGTTTGTTCTAACATCGAGCCGGAATAAATTATCCGTGATTGCGCTGTTCATTCCAATGCCGGAATCTTTAACGGATATTTCAATGGTCTTGTCATCGGCAACTTTAGCCGAAATACTTATTTTCCCGCCTTTCGGAGTAAATTTCACAGCGTTTGAAACAAGGTTCCGGATTACGGTTTTAAGCATATTGCTGTCAGCAAAAACCTCCATCCCGTCAGGAATTTCATAAGCCATATCAATTTGCTTATTTTGTGCCGGCTCCAGCACCATTGTCAAACTTTCCTTTAAGATTGGAAGCAATCTTGCCTCTTCCGGCTTAAAAGGAATTAATCCTTGCTGCATTCTTGCCCAATCCAGCAGATTTTCAAGCAGCCGGAAAAGATTGGCGGACGAGTTTCGCATATTAACTGCAATTTTTTGTATTTCAGCCATTTGCAGACCAGGTAGTGCTTTTGCCATACTTTGTGTCAGTCCCAAAAAGGCGCTTAAAGGGCTGCGCAGATCATGGGCAATAATGGAAAAAAACTTGTCTTTCTCTGTAATGAGTTTTAAAAGTTCATCATTTTTAAGTTTTATTTCCAGTTCGGCCTGCTTACGTTTGGAGATGTCTCTGGCAGTACTGGCAAATCCGCAGACATGGCCGCTTTCGTCATACTCGGCACGGATTGACCATGCCATGTGATACACGCGTCCATCAATACCGGCAAGCCGGTTTTCATGTGTAAAAACTTCAATGTCGCTTTTCAGCCAGTTTTTGAAGGCATCCGCGGTTGCAGCTCGATCTTCAGGGTGGATGATATCAAAGGCAAGGCGTCCAATACACTCTTCCGGCGCTAATCCACAAAATTCCAGCGCTGTATGATTCACAAATAAAAAACGCCCGTCTGCATCTACTCTGGTGATGAGATCCGGGGTTCCTTCCACCAGATTCAGATACTGCGTCCGGCTCTCCAGCAGTGCATGTTCAGCACGTTTGCGGTCGAAAATGTCACTAAACACAATGCGGCATACGAGATTGCCATTAACATCTTGAGCTCCAGTGGCCGTCAGATGCGCCAGGAACGACGTGCCATTTTCCTTCAACATCCGCAGTTCACATGCCTGCGGCTCTCCGTTTTTAACAAGTTTCTTTCGAAACAGATAATAGATGTCCTGATCTTCTTTATGGATAAACCGGCTGACCGGATGCCTGGATAGCGCACCAGGAACAACGCCCAGCAGTGTGGCAGCATAAAGGTTGGCTTCAAGAATCAGCCCCTGTTCACTGATGGTGCAATAGCCTACCGGCGCCAGATTGTAGAAGTCGAAATAGCGCGCCCTGGCAGCATCCAGTTTCGCATGGGTCCGGCGCAACTCCTCATTCTGCATCTCCAGTTCGATCTGATGTATGGACAACTCGTGGAATATCCGTTGCGCGTCTTCAGGCGAGATTGTCTCCGGCAACCGGGCGACGCCTTTTTGTGCAATCTCTTCTGCCAGTTTGCGCAGTTCGGCGGCTTGTTCTGACCGGTTGTTCATGCTGTCCATTAGCGCACATCCCTCCACCGCTATTTTACTTTTTCACACGTTCCGTGGTTGCAATGGCATACATCTTTCCTGCTTCATTCAATAAAGCAGCGGGTGTAATCGTGACCTCAAGGACAATACCATCTTTTGTGATTCTCTGTGTATGGTAAGACTCCATAACTTCAGACAGACTAAGCTGATGCACCCTGGCCAGCGCTTTCTCGCGCAGCGCCTCGGGAATCAAGTCGCGGATGTTCATTTCCAGTGCTTCGGCTTCAGTCCAGCCATACCTTTTTACCGCTCCCGGATTCCAGGCAAGAATACGGCCGTTCAAGTCCTGCACGATGATGGCATCGCGTGCATCGCGCACTACCGCTGCCATGTGAAGCAGTTCATTGGCTTTCTGCAACGCGTTCCGCGTCTGTACAATCTCAGTGATGTCAAAAAAGGTAATTACCGCCCCTTCGATCACATTGTCAAGCGTACGGTAAGGCTGGATGTGCATCTTGTACCACTTGCCTTCCGTTGTCTGCACCTCCACCTCTTTGGAAATCAGCGTGTCCAGCACGGTCTGCGCGTCCGCCGCCAGGCGGTCGTAGCCGACCAGATTGGAGACGATGTGGCGCACGGGCCGTCCCACGTCGCTCAAAATCAAATTGATAATCCGGGTGACGGCCGGAGTGAAGCGCTGGATACGCAGTTGATGATCCACAAAAACAGTGCCGATGCCGGTGCCGGCCAGCAGATTGTTCATGTCGTTGTTGGTCCGCGACAGATCATTTACCTTGGTTTGCAGTTCGGTGTTGACCGTGGCGAGTTCCTCGTTGACCGATTGCAGCTCCTCTTTGGAAGTCTCCAGTTCCTCATTGGTGGATTGCAATTCCTCGTTCACTGACTGCATTTCCTCGTTGGAGGATTTAAGCTCTTCGTTGGAAGTCTCCAGTTCCTCATTGGCAGTCTGCAGATACTCCTCTTTGGCTAACAATTCCTGCTTGAGCGCCGCGATGCGCTTGTCGGTGGAATTGCCGGCAAGTTTTGAAGTTTCGGAACCGCCGGTTTCTGTGACAGATTGCGGAGCAAGCTGCCGGGTCTGTTCAAGCGCTTCCTCCAGTATGACCAGAAACAGAGGTGCTTCAGGAGTCGCATCCGGGCCGGTCGCCACCGGACGGATGGTAAGATTTACAGTGGTGAAATGGCCGTTGGTTTTGACACGCAGGCCCGGACAGTACACGATCTCTTTTATTCCAGCGGCTTTGTGCAGGGCGGTGGTCAGTTCGCGCCGCAACCCTTCGCGGGCCATCTTCAGAATATTGTTAATTCCGGCCTCGCCCGGGGCTGGTTCCAGATACATTCCGGTGCGGCCGTGCAGATACAGTATGTCGCCATGATCGTTGACGAGTGCGCCTGCCTGTACAACCTGCTCCAGGAGCGCATGTTCAGTAAGTTCGCGCAAAGGCAGTTTCGCCGGGGATGCGGTTTTTCCGGCTGTCAGCAGGGGCACCGTATTCATCGCCTTCATGGGCGGGAGAAACCGGCTCAGGGCTGCACGCTGCGCGCCGTGAAAATCATCTTTGCGCTGATAAAGTTTCGATTTGCGGTCCAGGTTGACAAACAGATCGTTAAACTCGCCGGCGGTTTCGGAAGTACCCAGAAAGAGCATGCCGCCCAGATTCAGCGCGTAGTGGAACAGTGGAATCAGCTTCTTCTGCAAGTCAGCGCCCATATAGATCATAAGATTGCGGCAACTGATGAGATCAAGTTTGGAGAATGGCGGATCTTTGATTACGTCCTGCTCGGAAAAGACCAGCATGTCGCGGATGCCCTTGTGAATGCGGTACGCGGAACCATCCGGTTCCGCCGCAAAAAAACGCTTCAGCCGTTCCGGCGAGATGTCAGCAGCAATACTGGACGGATAGAGGCCGGCGCGGGCCATGGCAATCGCCCGGCTGTCAATATCGGTGGCGAATACCTGTACTTTGAAACTCTGCTTCATCGTCTCCAGGCGCTCCTGCAGCAGGATGGCGATGGAATAGGGTTCCTCACCGGTGGAACAGCCAGGCGACCAGACGCGGATTATTGAACCCGCAGATTTGCCGGCAAAGAGCTTCGGAATGACCTGTTCTTCAAGCGCCTTGAAAGCCTCCGGATCACGAAAAAAATTAGTCACGCCAATCAACAGGTCGCGAAACAGTGCTTCCACTTCGGCCGGAGTCTGCTGCAAATACTTGACGTATCCGTCTACCGCTTCGATCTGATGGACAGCCATGCGCCGTTCAATGCGCCGGAGAATGGTACTCGGTTTATACTGGGAAAAGTCGTGGCCGGTCTGAGCGCGCATCAGGATGAAGATTTTCTTCAGCGCGTTCTCGGCCCTGGGTTCATGGACCTCGGAGTTCATTGGAGCCTTGCCGAAGGCATGAGCGGCGTAGGCAATGAGCTGGGCCGGCATCTCGGCCGGCGGCAGTTCGAAATCCACCAGACCGGTGTTAATGGCGCTGCGCGGCATGCCGTCGTACTCGGTGGAACCCGGGTTCTGGACCATGACCATGCCCCCCTCGCCCTTGATGGCCCGCACACCCAAAGTACCGTCGCTGCCGGTGCCGGAAAGTACGATGCAGATGGCCCGCTCGTGCTGATCCTGGGCCAGAGACCGGAAGAAGAAGTCAATCGGCAGACGCTGGCCGCGCGGCGCGGATGGTTCCAGCAATTGGAGCGTGCCGTTCAGAAATGCCATGTCGCGGTTGGGCGGGATAATATAGGCGCAGTTGGGCCTGACCCTCATCCCGTCCTCAACCTCAAAAACCTGCATGCGGGTATAGCGCCGGATAATGTCGGCGAGAATGCTCTTATGGTCCGGAGCCAGATGCTGCACCAGCACAAAGGCCATGTTGGGGTCCACATCAGCAGGCATGCCGGAAAAGAAAGCTTCAAACGCCGCCAGCCCGCCGGCCGAAGCGCCAATGCCGACGACAGGTAACCCGATGTTGTTATTCCCTGTGTTTTCCTGCGATACAATCTCTTTGACATCATGCGTTAATTCCGATGCGGTAGTTTTCTCTTTTTTTCTTGCTGCCATAATGGGCTCCTCTATTAAAAACATTCCGGAACATGAATTCACGCTCCGAAAAACTAAAACATACTGACTGGAAACCGACTGATATAAATTCTCTCTTAAATATTATGAATTAGGATAGCTGTGTAAGAAAAATATTGCAAGATGCAATTTCATAAAACTAATCTTTTTCCTGTACTTCAGAAGCGTCATTTACAATATAAATTTGTTTTTTCCTATATTTTATTTTAAAAGAGTCTTGACATTTTGCATTAATTATGGTATTATAGTACCATAATACTTAATTATAACAGCGGAGTTTGATGATGAGCAGTATTTTAAAGATATCGGAGGCTGTGGCGCTGGCGATTCATGCTTGTGTGATTATTGCCAGTAAGAAAGCGGAGAGCAAGACAACCACTACTTCAATCGCCAGCGCTTTAAAGGCATCGGAAGCCCATTTATCCAAGGTGATGCAGCGTCTGGTCAAAGCCGGAATCGTGAATTCGGTGCGAGGTCCTGGAGGTGGCTTTGTGATGAACGTCAAACCTGAAGATGTTAAGATGCTGGATATTTACGAAGCGGTGGACGGTGTGTTCCAGTGCAGCAACTGCCTGTTCGATCATCAAGCCTGTAACGGGAAAAAGTGCCTGCTGGGCAATTTCATAGAAAACATAAATGACCAGGTTAAAATATTCTTTAAAACTAAAACTCTGGCTAACTTGATGAAAGGGAAATGAGCGCAATGAAAAGAAATATCGTTAAAATTGATCCGGATAAATGCAATGGCTGCGGACTGTGCGTCAGCGCGTGCGCCGAGGGTGCAATCAAGCTGATAAACGGCAAGGCGGAGTTGATTACCGATTCTTACTGCGACGGCCTGGGCGCATGCCTGGGTGAATGTCCGCAGGGAGCCATTACGATTGAAGAGCGTGACGCGGCGGGATTCGATGAAGCCGCCGTTAAAAGGCATCTTTCTGAACAGCAGTCGCCGCCGAAGCAACAGCATCATGGCTGTCCGGGGATGGCTGCTTTCTCAATAAATGAAAAGGCTGTCAGCGGCAGCGCCAAAAGTTCCGGCCACCCCTCCCCTACCCCCTCTGAATTAAGACAATGGCCGGTTCAACTGCACCTGGTCCCCGTCCAGGCGCCATACTGGAACGGTGCTGACCTGCTGCTGGCGGCCGATTGTGTATCAGTTGCT
This sequence comes from uncultured Lentisphaeria bacterium, assembly GCA_903821255.1. The sequence continues at coordinate 7,305 of CAIJKT010000698.1, forward strand.
TATGCGGATTTCCAGGAAAAGCTGCTGAAGGGCAGGAAAGTTATCATTGCCTGTCCGAAACTGGACGACACGGGGAATTATCTGGAGAAACTGACGGACATACTCCGGGAGAATGATATCAGGAGCCTGACCGCGGCAAGAATGGAAGTACCCTGCTGCGGAGGCATCGTCCGGATGGCGGAACTGGCGCTGGAAGCCTCCGGCAAAGATATCGAGTTCAAGGAAATTATTATCGGTGTGGATGGAACAATAAAAAACTGAACAGGGAGATGAATCATGAAATGCGGATGCAACAAGGACAATTCTGAAAAAGGCGTCAAACTGACGCTGGCCGGACTCACGGAATACGGCGAAAACGCCATCGTCAGCCGGACTATCGTGGAAAACGCCAGCGGCACTTTAACTGTTTTTGCGTTCGATGAGGGCCAGGGATTAAGCGAACACTCCGCCCCGTTTGACGCTATCGTACAGGTTATTGACGGCGAAGCTGACATCAAAATCAACGGACAATCCCACTACCTGCGGGCCGGCGATCTGATTATCATGCCGGCCAATATCCCGCACGCCGTAAAGGCCGTCACCAAGTTCAAAATGCTGCTGACCATGCTGAAAGCAGTATAACAACACAACTTATAAAGAACCTGCAGGCCCGGTAAAGCTTGCAGGTTCCTGCTTTTTAACGGTGAATCAGGGATTCGGACAGACGCTTCAGGAATTTCGCCTGATGTTCAGCCTTGTAATCCAGCAACTTATAGGTAATATCCTTGACGATGTCCAGCACAAACATCCATATCACATTATACAGCCACACCACGGCGATAAGCGTCCACGGCAGTTGCGGAACCGCCCAGCCGAAGCCGCACATCAGCGCCGCAAATAACTGAGTGCCGATAATCGCCCAGAACAGTTTCGCGCTGGGGAACGGCTTCACAAAAAAGCGGTTGGAGGTTCTGGTCACAAACAGCAGCAGATGCCCGCCGACCACCAGTTGCAGAAAAACCATGGTTTGCAGATGGGACGGATCAATTACCACGCCGAACAGCTCTTCATTCAGGAAATACATCCCGATGAAAAGCAGCCCGAAAGTCTCAACTACCGACATGATGCCCAGCACGGTGGAAATCGACAGCACCCTGCCCATCTGCCAGTGAACCGGCTGCGGATCAATCCTGGTATTATCGTAGGCTATCGTCATAATCGGAATATCATCCAGCAGCGCCAGGATAATGATCATCGTGGCGGTCAGCGGTTTGAACGCCTCCATGACGCCGTCGCCCCCCTCCACCACCGGAAACACCAGCATTGCCAGCACCACAAACACCATCAGGTCCATCGTCATGGCGATCCGGTAGATCGTGTAACTCAACATCCGCTCGAAAATCTGGCGGGCGGTCTCAATCGCGGTGATGATGACGCTCAGGCCGGGCGCGGTCAGAATAAGCGCGGCGGCGGCCCTCGCGGCATCGGTGGCGCCGGATACCGCAATCCCGACATCGGACTGTTTCAGCGCTGGCGCGTCATTGACGCCGTCCCCGGTCATCGCCACAATGTGTCCGCGGGACTGCAAAGCCTTGACAATGCCGTATTTATGTTCAGGAAACACCCTGCCGAAACCATCGGCTTTCTCAATGCATTCACATGCCGCCGCCGGCAGATGGTCGGGGGAATTGCCTTCAAACAGCGCCGTTGCGGACTGAATATGGGTTCCCATGCCGAGTTTGCCGGAAATCTCCGAAGCGATGGCGATATCGTCGCCGGTGACCATTTTGACCGCCAGGCCGTGTGCGCGGGCCTGACGGATAGTGTCCGCGGAATCGTCGCGCGGCGGGTCGAACATCGGAATTATGCCTGAAAACTTCCAGGTGCTGCCGTCATCCGCCGACTTCGCCACGCCGAGCGCGCGATAGCCGCGCGAGGCCAGTTCCTTGACCACGCCGTCCGCCTTGCTCTTCTGCCCGTCGCTCATGTTGCTCATGCTGACAATGACCTGGGGCGCCCCTTTGGTAAAGCGCATCGTGGAACCGTCCGGCATTCTGATCGAGGCTTCGGTGCGTTTCGATACCGGATCGAACGGCACAAATTTAGTCTGGATGTAATTTTTCAGAACAGATTTGTCCGTGAGTCCGCCGATGACCGCCAGGTCAATCGCGTCATTATCCTCTTCTTTGCTGGCCAGCGCGCCGCCGAGGATGCATTCCTCCGCGGTGGCCGCTTCGAACAGCACCGGCACATCCAGGGTCAGTTGATTTTTGGTCAGAGTTCCGGTCTTGTCGGAACAGAGAATATCCACCCCGGCCATTTCCTCGATGCACTGGAGCCGGGAGACAATCGCCTGCTTTTTGGACATGGCCAGCGCGCCGAGCGCCATCGTCACCGACAATACCGCCGGCATGGCAATCGGAATCGACGCAATCGCCAGCAGCAG
>CAIJKT010000699.1 GCA_903821255.1 uncultured Lentisphaeria bacterium
AAAAAACAAGCCTAAAAAGCGCAGTAATGTAAAAGATCCGGTTCCGGAATACATATTGAAAATTAGACATCCCAAAGAATATGAAGAGATTGGTAAACTCAAAAAGTCTGATCCGAAAGAATTTAAGGCTCAGTTGGAAGCCCTCGGCAAAAAAACTTTGAATGAATACAACGCGGAAAAAGATAAAGTTCGTGCAATACTTGTTGAGTACAGGAAAAATAAAGATGAAAGCGTGCTTGAACCAGTTAGAACTATGATCTCTGAAAAATACCTTGCCAGGCTTGAATTTGAAAAAAAGATGATCGCTCAACAGGAAGACCGTCTTAAAAAATATCCGGAAAATCTAGCCAGAATGAAGGCCGAAATTCAGCATCGCATTGAGACTAAAGATGAAATGGTCGACAGCAAGCTTAAGGAGATTTGCAGAACGTATGACCTCTCCTGGCCGATGTAAAACGGGACAGTGCTTTGTTCGTGAGTAAAGTCCTAATTGAATGGCCCGAAGTTGAAGACCGGGAAAATGAACTGCTATAGAAGTTTTGCCTTTGTCCTGGCTATCCATTTTTCCCTTTCAATTTTCAATTATTCATGCATATAGTGATTTTGTCAACAGAAAGCTGTTCAGCAGATAGTCAACGTATTTGTATATAAGGTATTGCGTCTGTGAAACAATGATTTATTTGCCATAGAAAGGAAATAGATGCAAGCCGTTATTTTCAGTTTTATTCAGCTTGCATTTATTGAATCTAACAGTAATCTATAAATTGTGATAGCTGTGTTTCGGCAAATAATTTTATACCAATATAAATATGAGATATTTTAACAATGTTGGCTGCGATTGATTATACTCGTCTTAAAGTTTCGTCCGGGATTGATTTGACGGTCAAGTCTCAGTTTGGACAGTTCATGACCCCGGCCAGTACGGCCATATTTATGGCCAGTCTTTTTACTGAAGGCGGGAATTTATCTTGTCGTCTGCTTGATCCCGGCGCCGGCATTGGTTCGCTGTCGGCAGCATTTATTGAGCGCTGGCTGTCAGGGGAACTGAAATTTCAAACATTAAGTTCGACTGCTTACGAATTGGATAACCGTATGTTGCAGGAATTGTGGCGTACCATGCGATTTTATTCCGACTTGGATAATTTTAAAAATGAAATATGTCCGGGAGATTTTATTGAGTCAGCGGTAAATCTTATTCAGTTCACGCTTGGCACAAACTTTACTCATGCCATTTTGAATCCGCCATATAAAAAGATCAGCAGCGATTCGACCCACCGGAAATTATTGCGGCAGGTCGGGATTGAAACTGTAAATCTTTATTCTGCTTTTATGGCGCTGACATTGGAATTGCTGATGCAAAACGGGCAAATGGTGGCAATTGTGCCCCGGAGTTTTTGCAACGGCCCCTACTATCGGCCGTTCCGGGAATTTTTGTTGAAACGTGCGGCGATTTGTCATATGCATTTGTTCGCATCGCGTAATAAAGCATTTAAAGACGATAACGTATTGCAGGAAAATTTAATTATTAAATTAGTTAAGGGCGTCCGGCAGGGGAAGGTGACTGTTTCTACTTCCAATGATGACAGTTTTGCGGATTATATCGAATCATCGTATGAATTTGACGAAATTGTCCGTCTGGACGATGCTGAAAAGTGTATTCATGTACCAACGTCTTCAGCGCAAAATGAAATTGAAGCTCTATCCGTTATCTGTCATACGCTGGATGAACTGAACATCAAGGTGTCTACCGGCCCGGTAGTTGATTTTCGTTTAAAGGAATTCTTGCGGGACAAGCCGGAAAAAGGCAGTGTGCCGCTTTTGTATTCCAATCACTTTGCCGGCAATAATATTGAATGGCCCAGGCCGGGCGGTAAAAAGCCTAATGCCATTATTTGCAATGCCTATACGAAAAAATGGCTTTACCCTAATGGTTATTATTGCGTAGTGCGCAGATTTTCATCAAAGGAAGAGCGAAGACGCATAGTCGCCAGTGTCGTTTGTCCGGAAGTTTTTCCAGATAGTGCTGAGCTGGGTTTTGAAAACCATTTGAATGTTTTTCATATGGACAGGCATGGTTTGCCAGGACTGGTTGCGAATGGTTTGGCGGTGTTTTTGAATTCTACTCCGGTGGATGCATATTTTAGGCGGTTTAATGGTCATACTCAGGTTAATGCCACTGATTTGAGAATATTGAAATACCCAAGCCTGGAGATTTTGACCGCCCTTGGCAATTGGGCAGTTATGCAGACGGAATTATCTCAAGCAATGATTGATCATAAAATTAAAGGACTTGCTTTGTTATGAGTCAAAATCTTATCCAGGAAGCGATACAAGTAATTATCGCTCTAGGTTTCCCGTGCGCGCAACAAAACGAACGGTCGGCTCTTTGTCTATTGGCTTTGTTGAATCTTGCTCCTGGAAAATCATGGAAACAGGCCCGGCAACAGTCTATCGGCATCACGCCTATAATGGACTGGATGCGTGAACATTATCAAAAAAATTATAAGCCCAATACTCGCGAAACAGTGCGCAGACAAACGATGCACCAATTTGTTGCAGCGGGTCTTGCTCTGTACAATCCGGATGATCCGGACCGTCCGGTAAACAGTCCATATGCTGTTTATCAGATAGACCATGAAGCATTGGAGGCGTTGCGAACCTTTGGAACATCGCGCTGGAGTGCAAAATTATCCCGTTACCTGAAGAAAAAAAGCTCTCTTTCCGTCAGATACGCCAAAGAGCGTGAATATCACCGGATTCCGATAAAAATAGCGGATGGGAAAACTATTGCGCTAAGCCCCGGAGAACATAGTGAACTTATCCGCGCAATTGTTGAAGAATTTGGGACTCGTTTTGTCCCGGGCGGGAAGTTGATATATGTCGGAGACACTGGCGATAAAATGGGGTATTTCGACGCAGGTTTATTGAAAGAACTTGGTGTTACAGTTAATTCGCATGGTAAAATGCCTGATGTTGTAATTTATTGCCCGATTCGTAAATGGCTAATTTTAATAGAAGCCGTAACCAGTCATGGCCCGGTTGACGGAAAGCGTCATGCAGAATTGGAACAACTGTTTGCTGAAGCTAATGTCGGCCTTGTTTTTGTTACTGCATTTCCTGATCGTTCTTTTGCTGGACGATATTTAACTGAAATTGCGTGGGAAACTGAAGTTTGGGTGGCAGATGCGCCATCACATTTGATTCATTTTAACGGCTCTCGTTTTCTTGGACCGTACTAAATATCAAGAAAATTTAAGCGCGATTGGATTATAAGAAAGCATCGGAACTGGCGAATGCAGAGAATCACCAGCAGTGATTGAGCTTGCCACAAAGGACCTAGCAGAATTGGACAAATAAAATGAGCGATACCATGCCTCGTAAAACGACTCGTATATTTATTATAGCTTGCGTATTTATAGCAATCTCCGTCCTCTATTTTATTGTTTATCCAACTGTACTTTCTATTATGCCGCCCAAAGATGAAAACCCCGCTATGATAAACAAGTTTAAAATGCTTCATACGATTGTTCAAATGTATAAGTCTGATTTTCCGGGCAGTCGTTTTCCGACAAAAGCCGACCTGAAACTTTACGATAATGGTGGTTTATTAAATAACAATGATATTACCCTGCTTGGAAATCCGGCCTGGCCCGCCGAGCGGAAGACATTATAGTGGCAGTCTCCCGCACCCTGAATGCGATTCCCTGCCCGGCTTCATATGGGTCCTTTTTCTGTGGTGTCCGGGGATGGCCATCAACCGAAGTACCTAAAAGACAAATCCAGCTTTACGCGAACGGGAAAATTACTGTGTACCCAATAGTTGATTCAAACAATCGCAAATAAAGGCCGAACATTAATGCCGGTCAGCCGACCGGCACTCCAGTGGTAAGTTATTTCGCGTTAGGCAGGCGGCGGTAGTCGCCGGGGGTGCAGTTGTAGAGTTCCTTGAAACGGTGATGCAGATGGCTTTTATCGGTGAAGCCCCATTTTAAGGCGATCTCGTCAATGCTCAGGCCGGTGGCGGTGAGGTCGGACGCCGCGCCGTTAAGGCGGTGGCGGAGCATGAAATCGGGGAAGCCGATGCCCATTACTTCGCGGAATTTGCGGCTGAACAAATTGCGGTTCATCCCGGCTGCCGCGGCGATTCCCTCCACGGAGATGAAGTTGTTCTGCCGGAATGCCGTTTCCAATATCCGCGTGATCAGGCTGTAATCTTCATTGTCCAGGCGCGGCGCGGCGGCGGGGCCGGTCTGCCAGTTTTCCAGCAGTAACAGCAGCAGTTCCACGGTTTTATTGGCCAGCCATAATTCAGCGTATTTATCCGGTGCGGCGATGACTTCCGCCAGTTTCCGGGCGATGTTCAATACGTCCGTTTTTTTCGCGTCCGGCATCCGGGGGCGTTCCGCGGGGGCCGCCCGGAACGGGGCGAACAGGTCGCATTCGCCGCCGGCTTTTGACAGGAAGCCGGGCCATACGACCAGGATCAGCGCCCGGCAGGGAACTTCCAGCACTTTGTAGCCGTGCGGCTCCCAGGGGCCGCACAGCCAGACATCTCCGGCTCGGCACTCGGTTTCCCATTGCCGGTAGTATCTGGTCATGCCGCCTTTCAGCAGTATTCCCAGCTCCAGCGCGTAATGCATATCGAATCCGCTGTCGCTGCGCGATAGATGTTCATTCAAAAGGCATTTGACCGGGGAATTTTCCGCAACTCCGGTTGCCAGCCGGTTGATTTTTTTATCAATCAGATAATCCATGATAATATTCCTGACGAGTTAAAACAATTTAACAGGGATATGCAGGATACACAGGATTTTTATTATAGTTCATTGCTTATCCTGTCTGTCCTGTTCATCCCTGTTAAAGAACTGTAT
>CAIJKT010000700.1 GCA_903821255.1 uncultured Lentisphaeria bacterium
TCCGCCACATATTCCGGCGAATGCACCAGCAGAATCCAGTTCAGCGGCGCGGGAGTGACTTTGACCGGTTTCAGACCGGTCAATAAACCATTATTCTGCAACTGGATGACAATGGCAGTTAAGCGCTCTCTGCGTTCAGGGTGCGTCGGCCCGGTATCATGTTTCAACATGTCCTCATGATAAACAAAACCGGTTTTCGCGCCGTCAGCCGGTTCCGCATTTCCGGTCAGCATTATTAGCGAGGCTGCCGTCATAAGACTTATTTTCCAGAAAGTCATTTTATCCTGTCAATAAATGAAACATTCGGTCTTTTGCCCGATATATTCGCGGTTGCGGATAATATCAAAAGTAATCATGGCTCCGGACTTCATCACGGCACTATCCGCCTTGAAATTAAAAATTACGGATTTTTTACCGGACGGCGGAACAGTTATTGCCGCAGACTTATTTACCGCCTCAATCCCCGGCGGAGCAGACGGAGTAACTTCCAGTACAGCAACCGTTTTTGCCGGATTAGTTGCAGTAAATTCCACTGAAAAAGTTTCCGCCGCCGGTTGCGAATATGGAAAGATTTTAAAAATATGCTGGCTGAACGTCAACAGATAATGCTCATCCGCAGATATTTCTTTCATCGCGTCAACCATCGCGTAGGTCCAGTCAAGCCGCTTTTCGAAATCCGCGCGGCGGAACATAAACGGATGCATATGGCTTGCCAGTATCCATTCCGGCTCCAGTCTCAGCAGCAGTTTTATTGAGCGCCGCCAGCCGTTCTCCGGATCGCCGCCGTTAAAAGAACTAAACCCGCCGGTACCGCCCCATTGCTGGGCGGGATAGAAATTATCGCCGCTGAAAAATACTTTTCTGCCGTCAATCGCGGCAAAATATCCGGCATGAAGATCTGTCTGCCCCGGAAAATCGAATACCTCGAAGGTGTATTCATGCCATTTAAAAGTTTCATTGTCGGCATAGCCTCGATCAACTTTGATGCCGGGAAAATACTGGAACGGACGCTTGAATGCCGGAGGATTTTCGAGAGCCGGTTTTAGATAATTGCTGCATGCTACTTCGAAATCAGCATATTTGCGCAATTCATTGATTCCAACCCAGTGATCAAAATGAAAATGGGAAATCAAGATCCGCTCAATGGCGATGCCGGGAAAATATTCTTCAAACTCCTTCAGGAACTGGCGGACAGACTCATCATCCGGCTCAAAGAAATCAACCAGCAGCGCTTTCCCGGTTGCGGAAATTACAACGTAAATGTTACGTCGCATCCAGATATGTTCCGAGACCTGCTGGAAACAGCCTTTCGTGCACGGTATCCGCTGCGACGCCGGAACTTCAGGGCAGTTGGTTTCGTACAACTGCGCAAGCCGGTTGAGCCGGTCCATCGCAAGCGTAAGCGACTCGAAAGTATTGCCGTGCATAACTTCCCCGTGCGCCGGACAGAGCATATCCGGGCGCTCCATCCTGAGCAGGCGCAGCACTTCCGCGCCGCGGTACTGTCCGGTGCCGGTATGGTGCATATGTTCAAAATTATAAGCTGCGTAAATTTTTCCCGGCGCATAAATTGCGTCCCCGGAAAAACATATCCGTTTGTTGACTGAATCCGCGAAATATGCGGTCTGGCACTCCATAAAGCCGCCGATCCGCAACGGCGAAATGACATAATCGCCAAACTGCATCTGCGCCGGCGGCGCACCGCCATTATTCAGGGATGACGGGATTTCATAAACGCCCGGGAAGAACGGGAACCGCACCGGATTGCCGGGTTTTAACGCAAAACGTTCGAGGATATCTTCCGTCCCGATTGGATAATATACTGGCACACCCTGCGGCAGCCTGGACAGTCCCTGACAATGGTTGCGCTGCGGCACCGTAATATAAACCGCGCGAATATCGGTGATCTCCAGCGCGGACAGTTCATCCAGGACGCCGCCGGAACCGAAATCAATCAAAACCGCCTCGCGGCCATTCCTGATGATATACACGCGACAGCAATCCTGGTCGAAACAGTAAATATTCTCTGTGACATTGATTAACGCCATACAAGTCAATGCTCCTCTTATCTGACAATAAGATACACCGGCAGGCAAAAATTAAAAATGCTTGAGTTAAATTTCAACGGCTGCACCATTATAAGTGGCGGAGATTACCGGCGCTTCTTCAAACGCGGCAAGCACCGGAGTCAGGTTTGCCGGGCCGGTCGCCGTAATCTGTAAACCGTTTCCGGATTTCCGCCACTCCACACAGATGAAACCGGACGGCGTAGCGACCGATCCTTTTACCGCATTGAAGCTGCCGGCACAGGGCGACAGCAGGAACTTTTTAAATCCAGGCTCCAGCGGCCTTATTCCAAGCACCCAGGCGGAATAATAATACACCGGGAGACTGCTCCAGGCATGGCAGAGACTGCCCGCTCCGTCAAAATCAGCGGCGCCTTTCCCGGTTTCCCACAAACTGGTAGCGCCGGATAGAATTATCGGGTCAAAACTGCGTTTCAGCGCAGCCGCGGCATATTCGCGTGCTTGCGGCGATAATGGCATCAGCGCGGAGAGCATATAAAGCATGGCGCTGAAAGTCACCCCTTCCAGTTTGCCGGAATAAACCGTTTGCAGCACAACTGGCAGTTTTTCCGCAGGAACGATGTTATTATACAAAGCCAGGAACTGAATATGGTCGTGATATTCCTGAAGCTTTCCGCCAATCATTTTCGTGGCATAGCAATTATGCTGTACGTCCCAGAAATTACGGTTGATTGCTTCTTTCAGTTCCGCCGCAATGGCGGAATACTTCACAGCTCTGGCGTTCTGTCCGCCGCGCCGTAGCATTTCAGCATACGAGCAAAGCATTTCGTAAAAATACAAATTATACGGCGCATGATATTCGTCTTCAAGGGATCCCATTGCCGACAAACCGGGCGCCCATTCGTAAAAATTCCACATTCCGTTACCGGTATTAAGCCGATACAAGCCGGTATCGGGATTATGCAGTTCCAGTATTTTACCGGTCATCAGCTCTATCTGCGCATCAAATTTGCGAAAAACGGCATCGCTGCCGCTGTGCAGCCAGTGTTCATTGATTTCGGAGACCCAGACAAAACTGAATATCGGAATCGTTACGGGAACTTTGGCCGGGGCGCACAATTCAAGCAGTCCGTCCGTGCGGAGTCCCCTTCCCAGCAGATCAATTGAGGCGGCGGCAAAATCGTAATTGCCCCAGACATAATATCCGTACAGCATTTGATTCCGGGAATCGTAGGCATAAAGCCCCTGTTCGCGCCATGGGCAATCCTCGTAATGTTCGTGCATGCAGAGTTCCAGCGTCCTGATACCGATGTCATTTGTGCGGTCAGCCAGCGTATCGCCGCTCTGAAAATTTCCGCGCTGCGGCAGCGGCAGACTGAGCGGCCGGAGCCCGGCGTAGTGAATTATTACCGGACTCTTCATACAAGTCATGTTCAACTGGATATAGCGGCCGCCGATGCGCCTGAACGGCAGCACATATCGGTTCAAGCCGTCTTTGCAGATGTAGCGGTCAGTGAAGTTGCGCGCGCCGATTTTATTGCGCACTTTGCCGTCCAGCAAATGTTCGCCGTGCGAAATGTCAATTACGGTCCCGGCTGCGGCGGTAAGTTCAATATCCAGCAATCCGGCATTTTCCGCGCCAAAGTCAACGACGATAAAACTGCCGTTCGCCGGGGCTTCCGGCAACCTGAGCCTCAATGTGCGATCTGGAGTTCCGTCAAGTATCAGCGGGGAAATATATTCAGATTCAGGTCCGTCAAACACCCGCGAAACCGGATAATGCCCCATCAGGTCATCAGCCACCGTATCGGCAAAAGTTTCCAGTTCCTGTTTGCGCAGAATAACGCCCTGCATCACCCCCTGTACCGGAATACGAGTTCCGATTGTCAATGGCGGAACCGTCCGTAAATATAATTTTGTCCAGAAGCCGGCACGAACTTCGACCGCCGGCCAGGCGGAATCATCAAAGTCCGGATTCGTCCAGTCTGAATCATGACGAGCGTCAAACATGGTGACAAATCCGAGCTGATTTGTAACTCGCGGCAAGCCGCCGGACTGGAATGCCGTGGATTGAATGCATTTCCAACTGCCGTCCGAAACGATTTCAAGAGTACTGTTTTTCAATACTGCAATCATTCCGGCCCGGCCTTTGCGGTAAGTGGAAAAATCCGCGCCGCAGTGATATGCCAGCACGCAAAGCACATTCACGCCTGGCTTCAGCAGCGATTCAACCTGAAACTCGCTGTAAGTCTTTTCCTCCGGATAATCACTGAACTGTCCGCGTCCAATCTCCTGCCCGTTCAAAAATGCGACAAAATCAGTATCGGCGGAAATATGCAATTTTCCGCGACCGATGTCATCGACTGAAAATCTTTTGCGAAAGCAGGCATACTGATGTTCAGTATCCACCGCCTGTTTTTTCCATATCCATTGTGCGCCAGCCAATGCCTTTTCCATTTCTTCGTCCTGATTTTTATTTATTTGGGAAAATACCGTCAGTTAATAAACGCGCATAACCGCGATTTTCAAGAAAATAGAGATTAATGGTTAAGCATTACAATAGAAATTTAGGTTGTCCCGCAATTTAGTTTCCTTCCGTCCGGCAGCATCTTCTCTTAAATAAAATTGGCTGGAATTATCCGGTTTATCGCTGTAATAATCAGAAAACTGTGATAAATTAATCAAATAATTTACAGCTTTTATAAATATGAAAGATAGAGATGGAAACTGGAGACGATATACTGGCGATTGAAGAAGACGAAATATCTTCCGGCAAAAGCGCCAAAGGGCTTTTTAAAAAAATATTCTGGTTTGTTTTAAGAATCGGACTGGCGGCCGTGATCATCGGCTGGCTGGTAAGCAGAAATTTCGATAAGTTTGTCCAAAGCCTCGCCGCTTTCAATTACTACTGGCTGATTCCGGCGGCTTTATGTTATTTTCTGCACATGGTGGTATGCGCCTGGCGCTGGTATAAACTGGCGAAAGTGCTGGATATTCAGATTACCATTTTCGACGCGTTTTCACTGACCATGAAATCCTATTTCTTCTCTCTGGTAATCCCCGGGGGCGCGATTGGCGGCGACCTGGCGAAAATCGGATTTCTCGCCTCCAGGACGCCCAAAGGCACCAAAGTCGAAGGCGCGTTTACGATTCTGATGGACAGAATCGTGGGCATGGTGGCATTGTTCTCAATCGCCATTATTATAATCTTTGTAACGCTGCCGACATTGATGAGCATTGACTTAACCGTAATCGGACTGCACACTAAACTGATGCATATCGCGGCTATCGCGGGTCTGCTGGGAATATGTTTCTTCGGACTGATCGCGATGTTCGCCATATTTTATCATCGGACGCTGGAAAAATTCAAACCGATCGGTTACCTGATGAAAATGGGCGACCGCTATACCAACAGCGCCGTCAGCCGCATGACCGCCGCCACCGACATTTACCGCAACCAGTTGAAACTCTTCTCGGAAATGACGATTCTCAGTATTTTCCTGGTCCACCTGAATATGGTCATAGTAGTATTTTTCATCATGAAAGGGATGGGCATCGGACACGTCGACTTGATAACGGTGACTTCGGCGGTTATCATCGGCAATATCGCCGGGCTGATACCGCTGACCGTATCCGGCGTGGGGCTGCGCGACGTGACCATTGCCACAGTCCTTTACGCAGGCGGCGTTGACAACGCAACCACGATCCCGATTATTTTTACCGCGCTGATTCTTGCTTTTAATATTTTGTCCGGATTGTTTTTCGTATTCGACAGCGACAAAAAAAATAAGCGCGGAACGGCATCTGACAAGCCGCAATAAAAATTGCGGTTTTTTTCCGGTTTTCATGTTTTTTTATTGGTTTTTTGAATGTAATTTATCGGAAACATTGGAATCTTACAGATATGGCTATAAGCAGTGACGGTTTTCAACTAGAGATGAATTTTGACAGCAGCATCAACCGTTTCAGGCATTGCCTGGACAACGGGGTTTTTGTCATGCTGATCGAACTCAACACTCCGGCACGGGATACCGACCTCTCAGCGGCGGGTGCCAGACTTCAGGAAATTGAATACGCGATTTCAAACATCAACGAGATGCCGATCGGACTGGCGTTCACCGACAAATATGCCAATGTCGCCTCCTGGAAAGTAGCCGATTATGCCACCTGTCTTTCCAAAGACCGCCGCGACCGCCACGTCATTTATATCAGCGGACGCGACACCACGAGTGAATCCCAGGTCGACACGCTCAATATGTGCGCCGCCAACGGGTTCTTCAATGTCGTTCCGGTCTCCGGCGACAGTTTTCCCGGCGAAAACGCCAAAGACACCCGCAAACGGTCATTCACGGAAAGCATTCATCTGCTCCATCATATTAAAAACATGAA
>CAIJKT010000701.1 GCA_903821255.1 uncultured Lentisphaeria bacterium
GAAAAAAATTATAGAATATATTTGAATAGAAATGATATTTATGACGATAATAAAATCAAGGCAGAAAGAGCTTTACGAAATTGCGAATTTGCTGTGGAAGCTGTGAAACATCCGGTTGATTTTACTCCTGTAAATGTTGGTCCGGCAATCAACACAGAATTGAATGAGTTGTATCCATATTTATCTGTTGATGGCTCAAGCCTAATGTTTACGCGCAATCTAAAAGATAAACGCACATATGATGGTTTCAATGAAGATTTTTATATTTCTTTTAAAGACACTGATGGCAAATGGTTAGAAAGTGAAAACATGGGCGCGCCGCTGAATTCATTGGCATATGAAGGCGCCGGCTGTTTATCACCGGATGGACAAACAATGATTCTGGCAATTGCACCTGATAATCTTGGTGATTATGGTCCGGGGCGAACCGGATTTGGCGGATGTGATTTATTTATTTCAAAAAAATCAGGAGATACATGGTTGCCACCAAAAAATTTAGGTCCGAACATCAATACACCTAATTTTGAATCACAGCCATCGCTTGCGCCTGATGGAAGAACATTGTATTTTATCAGAGGTTATCGTAAAGGTTATGATATTGCTGGGCAGGATATTTATTCTTCACAATATATTGGAAATGGGCAGTGGAGTAAGGCGGTACGATTGAGCGATAAAATAAATACATCTGGAAGTGAAGAATCAGTTTTCGCACATCCTGATGGGAAATCGCTGTATTTCGCTTCTGACGGGCATCCCGGCATGGGCGGGCTAGATCTTTTTGTTTCAAAAAAAGATACCAATGGCGAATGGGGAGAACCAGTGAATCTTGGTTATCCGATAAATTCGGTGCGTGATGAATTTAGTATTTATGTTTCTGCTGATGGAAAGAATGCGTATTATAGTTCAGACAGAGCAGGCGGCTATGGTGGTTTAGATATATATTCATTTGGATTGCCTGAAAAAGTTCGTCCGATTTCTGTGACCTATATGAAAGGAAAAGTGTTGAATAAAGACACTAAACAGCCTGTTTCTGCCGAGTTTGAGCTTGTTGATCTTAAATCTGGAAAAACAGTTGTGCGATCATCATCAAATAAAGTGAATGGAGAATATCTCGTTTGTTTGCCTTCGGATAAGGATTACGCATTAAATATATCTAAAGAAGGATATATGTTGTTTTCTGAAAACTTTTCTGTAAAAAAAATGACAGACTTAAAACCGATTGTCAAGGATGTTCTTCTAATGCCTGTTAAAGTTGGCGAAATCGCGATACTTAAAAATATATTTTTCGATACAGATAAATTTGAATTGAAAAAAGAATCTTTAATTGAATTAAATAAATTGATTGAATTGCTTAAAACAAATGCTCTGATAAAAATTGAAATCAGCGGACATACTGATAACAGAGCGGATGAGAAGCATAATTTATTGCTTTCGCAGAACAGAGCAAAAGCTGTTTATGATTATTTAATTGCAAATGGTATTGCAAAAGAAAGATTGACATTTGTTGGTTATGGTGAGAAAAAGCCAATAGATTCAAATGATACAGAAGAAGGCAGAGCTAATAACAGAAGAACAGAATTTAAAATAATCTCAATAGATTAATTTTTTTTAATAATCAACGTATCGAAAAAAGGACCATAACCACCCCAAGCACCCAATGCATCTTTAATGTTTGATATGATTGGAATTGGCGATCCGAAAGGGTTTCCGCCACTATACATTTCTTGTTCAGCGGTTCTCCAGAAATCATAATTTGCTTTATC
>CAIJKT010000702.1 GCA_903821255.1 uncultured Lentisphaeria bacterium
GTCCCGTCATCCACCCCATTGCTTACCTAAATACATGCTCAAAAACAAATCGATGCGGGTTACTCCGTGAACTACTGCCGCTTGGCGAATTTGCTTTTCCCGATATAGACATTATATTCCCTTCACTTTAAGTTTGCAACAGTGCGCAGGCACTCAACAACAACATAAAGAGGAGGAGAATTATGAGAAAGTGGTTTGTGATCGGGACATTTATCGGCGGTTTCGTTTTTGGCGGAAGTCTGATTGCGGCGGAACCCGCAGTGGCAACTGCGACGGCAACGGCACAACCGACAACAACTGCGACTGCGACGGCACAACCAACAACAACTGCGACGGCGGCAGTGCCGGCACAAAAGGCTGAAGCGCAATACAAAAGCCTTAGCAACCCGGTGGCATGTTTCGGCAGAGGGATTATCAATATCTCCACCTGTTGGCTTGAAATTCCACGCTGTTTCGTTTACGACAACGCCGCGATTCCCTTCTTCGGATTGATCGTGTTTATCCCGGACGGCGCGTTTTTCACGGTTACCAGAGTACTTGCCGGTGTGGGAGATATCATCACTTTAGGGTTTATCGGCGACGTGTACACCGAGAGATATCCGGATTTCGTCTGGGAATCCCATTGGCTGCCCCCGAAAAAGAACAAGGAATAAAAACAGTTGAACAGCATCTGTTAAAGACTAGAGAATATACTGATAGAGAGCCGGGGGACAAGTAGTCCGCCCGGCCTGTCTCCGCGTCGCACCTGAAAATTTTCTGAATAACGTTCAGGCTTACCGGGCGTTAATCTTTATCCGGTCTTTGGCGGAGATCTCATGCACAATGCAATCAACGGCATAAGTGCGTTCCGGCAGCACAACCAGCACATTGGCGGCCTTGCCGCCGACAGCAAACGGGGCATGGTGCCAAACTCCGCGGCGCAGTGAAACAAACGTTCCCTGCGGGACTTTAAAAACTTCTATTTGCTCCAACGGCACCTTGTCTCCGCCATTTGCAGGCCCGACATATACATAAACCGCTCCGTCCAGCGGCATGAGGCCTTCACCCGTAGTATTGTGATATTCAGATACATCAATTACCAGATCGCGTTTTTCAACCCGGCAGACCGAAAATGACGGCTGCGCCTGCCCCAAATCAAGTTGAAGCATGTCACGGTAAAATTCGATTGGTCTGGTTCCAAGCTTGTCGGTCTCCGGGTCAAGCATATTGGCAAATGCCCCGTACCGGTTGAATTTTTCAAAAGAAAGTTCCTGCACTTTTACCGTTCTCATATCAGCCTCCTGTTATATACCGATTTATACAACAGTATATAACTAAAATCCGCTGGATTCAAGTCAGGATAAAAAAACAGGGGCCGTTGCCGGCCCCTGTCAGTACAAAGAAAAGATTATTTATACTTCGGCATCATATCGCCGTGAGCTTTGATCAAATCATCGCACATCCTGCGGATGTCATCGAGCGGAAGCTCGGCTGCAGTATGCGGATCAAGCATTGCCGCATGGTAGATATGCTCCTTCTTCAAGGTGGCGGCCGCTTCAATTGTCAGCAGATGAACGTTGATGTTGGTGCGGTTGAGCGCGGCACACTGTTCCGGCAGACGCCCGACGTAACATCCCTGGACTCCGTTGCTGTCAACCAGGCAGGGCACTTCCACCACGGCTTCGTCCGGCAAATTCGGAATCAGGCCGTTATTGAGTACGTTGCCGCCGATCTGGGCCGGGACATTGGTTACAACTGCATTCATGATGATCGAACCATATTCATGGCTTTTCTCATGGGTAAGTTTCGGATTGTCAACTATCTCCTTGCTGCGTTTCTTCCAGCCTTCGATCTGGTTGATGCAGCGGCGCGGATATTCATCCAGCGGAATATTGAACTCTTCAACCAGTCCAGGATACTGTTTTTTGATCCAGTAAGGCATGTATTCGGCATTGTGTTCGCTGGATTCGGTAACGTAGTAGCCGAAATTCTGCATGATTGCGAGGCGAACCATATTGCCGCTTTTATCTGCACCATGTTTGCGCCATTCAGTCATTTTCTTTTTGGCAAGAGCTTTCACTTCCGGATAAATATCCTTGCCGTCCTGAGTGATTTCCAGCAGCCAGCCCATGTGGTTGATACCGGCGATCTTGTTGCGGATTGACTTCTCATCATATTTCATGCCGATCGCTTCCAGCAGACTCTGGGAACAGACTTGTACTGAATGGCAAAGGCCGACAGTTTTTACCCCGGTATGGCGGAGCATCGCGCCTGACAGGGCACTCATCGGATTGGTGTAGTTCAGGAACCACGCATCCGGGCAGACCTGTTCCATGTCACGGGCAAAGTCCCACATGACCGGAATCGTGCGCAGAGCCCGGAAAATACCGCCAATGCCGAGTGTGTCGGCAATCGTCTGGCGCAAGCCGTATTTTTTCGGGATTTCAAAGTCAATTATCGTGGACGGATCATAACCGCCGACCTGGATGGCATTAACTACGAAGTCAGCGTCACGCAGCGCTTCTTTGCGTTTGCTGACTCCAAGATGCGCGGTCACTTTAGCCCGGCCCTTATTGATATTGGCGTTCAGCACCTCAATCATGCGCTTGGACTCGGCCAGGCGGGCTCCGTCAATGTCATACAGCGCAATGTGGGCATTTTTCAGCGAATCAGTACACAGACAGTCGCCCAATACATTCTTGGCAAAAACCGAACTGCCCGCACCCATAAAAGTAATCTTCGGCATAAAAGTCTCCAGTTTTAAATAGCTTTATATAAAAATCATGCATTAACAGATACAATTAATATAACCTCATAACGCATAGAAATAAATGCGAATAAATTGCTAATAATGGTAATTTTATGCTATTATTCGCTGTTTAAATTGCCGCTAAATAATTTTCCGCATCAGTTTGTTTTTTCACGCATCGCAACTATTTTTATGCAACAGACAGGAGGATTTATGGTTGAGAAGACACCGGTGTCGCAGTCCGTTATAGATCAAATCAGCAAGCAGCTTGAACCGGGCGAGGTTATCCGCTGGCTTGATAGTCCCGGAATGCTGCCTCTCAATCCCGCAAAAATCAAAAAAATGTGTTTCATCGGCTGTATAGCGGAAGCTCCGTTCATCATATTTTTTGTTTTGTTAGTGATAAAATACCGGCTCGCCAATCCTGTTCCATTGTTTCTGCTGCTGGTTATGTTGCCGAGCATTATCTGCTCAATTCCATTGCTGCGGTTAATGCTGCCGGCAATTCACGCTTCTATCGGGCAAAACCAGGTATATGTCATCACCAGCAAGCGGGTGATTGTTTGGAACTGCCTTTCTTCCACGCTGAAAAAAGATTACCGTCCGGAAGAGATTCAGACTCTTTCTGTTAAAGATAGCGTGAATGGTACGGGAGACATTCTTTTTAATGTGGAAAATGATCACGGCCCCATGAGCAAATACCGGAAACCGGATGCCGGCTTGAATCGTGTGGATAATGTAAGACACGTCGAAAGCCTGCTGCTGGAACTACTCGGCAAAAAGAAATTATTTTAATATGCTTCCAAGCAATCAGGAACAACCGTTATGAAAAATCTGCTGCTGGACATCCTGTTCCAATGCGCACACTGGACCAGAAAAATCGTCTGGCGGATTTTCCGTCCGACAACCCTCGGCGTTAAAATGCTGCTGTTCAACGGCGATAAGATCATGCTGGTAAAAACCCGCTACAGCGCCAAACTCAGCCTGCCCGGCGGCAAAGTGAACAAGATGGAAGTGCCGCGGGAAGCGGCAATGCGCGAGCTGCGGGAGGAAACCGGCATTGCGGTTAACGATTGCCGACTGGTCGGCGTCTATTCAAATTTCACCGAATTCAAAAGCGACACCATTGTGCTTTTCGCCGCCGAAACGACGGAAAGCAAATGTTCTCCAGGCTGGGAAATCGCAAACTGCGGTTTTTATCCTTTAGACGCCCTGCCGGCGGATACTTCGCCCGCCACCCTGCGCCGGATTGAAGATTTCAAAAAAGGTGCAATCGTCGATGCCCGCTGGTAACCGGAGGCGTCGGCTACCGCCGTCCGGCAATAACGGCTTGCCGATAATTGGCGTAATCCTCATAAAGTGTTATCGCACGTTCGCCGCCGACTTTTACCGGATGGTCCGGATGTTGCATCAGGCCTGGATACTGGTAAATAATCTGCTTTTCAACGAACGGCGCGGTCAGGTCAAGCTGCGATACCACGCGCGAAAGTTCAGTCGGCAGTAAACTGCATCTATGGTCAAATTCCCATATTTCCAGGTCGTTCCAGATTGCAGTGCGGCCGCGTTTGCGGAAATAGTTGTTCCAATAACTGAGATGCGGCTTGGGTCCGCCGGCGCACCAGCCGTCATGGGCAAATTTCAATCTTTGATAAAGATATGGCAGCCGGTGGAGACTGTGATGCCGGTCTGCCTGGGCATGACGTCCGAACATGTCAGGCTCAACCCCCAGTCCGACACAATCTTGATAAGCCACGATATCCACGTCAATATCCTGTAATAAGGTCGCACACATCATGCGGTCGGCATTGGGCGCGATCACAAACGGGCAGTCCGCCAGTTCTCTGATTGCCGGAACGATTTTTTGCAGACTGTCGCGTCCGGAAATCGAAGCGGGGGGATATTCATAAGTCCAGTACCAGCCGCCGAAAGAAGGCAGACTGCCGTATAGCTCCAGCAACTCGGAAGCTGTCACTCTGGCCTGCTCAATCACATCATCGGTAAACAGGTACGGATCTTTCGTGTACATCGTGCCGATACCGTAGATGATTTTCATGCCGAGTCGGCCGGCTTCGTCAACCGCCGCGCCAAACGTGTCGCCCTTGATCCATTCCAGCTTCTTCCATTTTTTGCTCTGGTAATATGAAAAGGTGTTTTCCCAGCCGGTGCGGTTGTCCACGCACTGCTGAAAGACCAGCGTATCAATGCCGATGGCCGCCATATCGCGAACCATCTGCCGCCAGTGATCTTCATTTAAGCTGCGGATTTCCTGCTGGAATCTCGCGCCTTCAGTATCGCTCCAGTGGTCCATCTGCATAAA
>CAIJKT010000703.1 GCA_903821255.1 uncultured Lentisphaeria bacterium
GATTATATTCTAAACGGCAGTTTCGAAGGCATCATTGTCGTTGCCGGAGCGCGAGGTTCCAATCGCCTGGTCAGCACCGCCCAATCAGGCAATATTCCTTATGCAGTTATCGGCCACATGAGCGGAATCGGCGAAAATTCCGTATTGTTCGATAACGAATACGGCGCTTTTCTGGCAGGCAAATATTTCAAAGACACCGGCCGGCAGCATCCGGCTTATGTCGGCGGACACCTGGACAAACGCAAGAAACGCGGATTCCAGGAGGGCTTCGGAGCAAACGGCACCAGAATAGTTTTTGCCGAAGGCGGCAGCAGTTTCCGCCACGGCGGCACGGCTTTTGAAACTCTGCAAAAGACACATCCCGAGGTTGATTGCGTGCTATGCGCCAATGACGTTCTGGCAATCGGTTTCATTAAGGCCGCTTTAAACAGAAACATTAAGGTTCCTCAGGATATAGCCGTCATCGGATTTGACGATATCAAGCCGTCACGCTATTTTACCCCTGCCCTTTCGTCAGTATCGTTAAAATTATTCGAACTTGGCGAGTGCTCCGTAAAAATTCTGATGCAAGTTATTGAAGAAGATAAACCTGTAAATTCAGAAACAATTGAATGTGATCTGATTCTCAGGCAGTCTTCATAAAAAATAAAAAAGGTATTTGAACGTTATGAAAAAAGTAAAATTGATTATCGCCGGCGCCGGCTCCCGCGGAGCAGGTTATGCGGAATTCGCCAAATCCTGTCCGGACCGTCTTGAGATTGTCGGAGTCGCTGAACCAAGAGACTTTTACAGAAATGAACTGGCTAAGAAATTCAACATTCCGGAAAAGAATGTCTACACCGACTGGCGGGACCTGGCGAAGAGAAAGAAGTTTGCGGACGGCGTTATTATCGCGACGCAGGATAATATGCACACGGAGCCCGCGTTAAACTTTGCGCAGAAAGGCTATCATATAATGCTGGAGAAGCCGATGGCCCCGACCGCCGGCGAATGTAAGAGAATTGTTGCGGCGGCTAAGAAAAACGGCATAATCTTTGCCGTATGCCATGTCTTGCGCTATACCAATTACACCAGGAAACTCAAAGAAATTCTGGACTCCGGAGTTATCGGCGACATCGTGAGCATGCAGCATATCGAGGAAGTCGGGTGGTGGCACCAGGCGCATTCTTTTGTGCGCGGCAACTGGCGCAATGAAAAAGAATCGTCATCCATGCTGCTGGCAAAATCCTGCCATGATGTTGACTGGATCAGTTATATCATGGGACAGAAATGCAAAGCTGTATCTTCATTTGGTTCCCTGAAGCATTTCCGCAAAGCGGAACAGCCCGCCGGGGCGGCATCAAGATGTCTTGATTGCAGTTGCGAACCGGCATGTCCGTACTCGGCAATTAAAATCTATATTAAAGACCGCCTGGAAAAAGGACAGAACGGCTGGCCGGTAAATGTGCTGACTCCGGTCGTGACTAAAGAAAACATCTTAAAGGCGCTGCGCGAAGGACCTTATGGACGCTGCGTTTATGAATGCGACAACGACGTGGTGGATAATCAAGTCGTCAATATGCTTTTTGAGGGCGGCCGTACCGTCGCTTTCACCATGACGGCATTTGCGCACGGCGGCAGGAAGACTAGAATTTTCGGCACCAAGGGCGAAATTCATGGCGACAGTTCTGAAATTAAGATCTTTGACTTTCTTACTCAGACTAGCAAAGTCGCAGATACCAATGCGTCGGAAGGATCAATTCTGGGAGGGCACGGCGGCGGCGACGGGGGGCTTATGGAAAGTTTTGTTACGGCGCTGGCGACGAATGATCCGTCACAGATACTTTCCGGGCCGGACGCAACGCTTGAAAGCCATCTCATGGTATTCGCGGCGGAAAAATCCAGAAAACAGGGCAAAGTTATCACTTTAGGAGTTGTTCAAAAATAAAGTTTACA
>CAIJKT010000704.1 GCA_903821255.1 uncultured Lentisphaeria bacterium
CAGTGACTTTTCCGGCGGTGCGCGCTTCGATCTGGAAACATGCCGATGGCGACCTGGGGATTGGCATCATCAATTTCTCCGGTTCCGCGCAGACTTTCAGCTTCAAACTGGATACCGCGCAGTATTCAGATCAGAAAACAGTGAAATGGCAGATTGTGGAATTGCGTGCCGATGGAGAAAAATCCGGCGGCGAAAGCAGCAGCGAAGTTTCCCGCACGGAACAGATGGAACCGTACAGCGCAAAATTTCTGGCATTACGCCAGATAAAATAATCATAACAGGAAATAACGAATTATGACTGTTCAAAACAACAATATGCGACTGATCAGCGGAACATTTATACAGCTTGACCACTGGAGTGACGCCGAGGGCGTCAGATTCCAGCAGGAACTGCGCATGCTGACAGAAGAGCACTGGCGGCTGATGCTGCATGATATGGCGGCTATCGGCATTGACACGCTGATTTTTCAACAATGCGTTGACAATCGTACCGGCTGGGAGAATACCCGCGCCTATTACAACAGCAAGGCATGGAAAAAACAGGAATGGATTAAAGGCGACCCGTTCGGCGCAGTCGTGGACGAAGCTGACCGGCTGGGCATGAAAATCATTTATGGAATCGGCACGATGTATACTAAAGATCCGTATCTCTTTGCTGACGAAGTGATTGAACAGTCCAGAGTTACCGCTTCCGAATTGCTGGAGCTTTATGGAGAGCGGCCATCATTCGGCGGCTGGTATTGGACGTATGAATACCCGCCGGCCTCAATCTCCGGACGCGAAAGTTTGCGTAAAATCGTTCCGGCAATCCGTGCACTGGCGGACTGTCCGTTCATGATCGCGCCCAACGCCGACCGGATGATGTGCGCCACATTGCTGCAGGATATTGATGTGGATATCGTCGCTTATCAGGATTGCGTCGGCCTGGCTGTGGAACCTGACCCGTTTGGACGCTACCAGATGGCTGACCGGCATCAAAGCCTGCATCGCCTGCCGTTTCTTTATCAGCGGTTAAAATTCGCCCATGACGGCTGGAATGACCGGAATGCCGAAAGGATCGGTTATTGGAACTGCTATTTCCGCGAGCGCGGCCGCACCGCCATCTGGAACGACTTGGAAATATGGGAAATGGACCACCGGCTCAGCCTGATTCCGACCGAGATTTCACGCGTGGCCGCGCAGCTTGACCTGACCGCGCCATTTGTCGAAAAACAGATTATTTACCAGTATCCCGGCCTGATGCAGCATCCGGACCACCCGGTAAAAGTCGGCGGAGACCGCGCCATTACGCTTTATGAAGATTACGCCAATTATCGTAACGCCGTTCTCGCCGGCAGGAGGTAACCGGAGAGTTCTATCAATTCTCCGTGATCAGCGCCAAGGGTGCGAAAGGGAGAGCGGGAATGGCGGCAAAACGACGGACCGGAGTCGAATATCAGACTCCGGGCCGATAGATAGTTCAAGAAACAGGAACCATTTAATTAAGGAATAATATATGTTTAACGGATTATTTGGAATATCCAATCTCGTAAATGCTCAGACCCGTTCCATAACGGCGGAAAACGTCTATGGAGAAAAAGGCCGGGGCGGCATGGCTGAAGTAAGCGCAGAGCCCCAGGCGGAGATTGTTAAGATCGGGCAGAAGTGGGACGGCCCCAATCTTGTCGCCCGCGATCTCGGCAGAACTTGGAAGGTACGGCCCTGCATCACGCTGCTTAAGGGGTCGGTGAACACGCTGATGGACGTGGCTGGTCCGGGGACAATCCAGCATATCTGGATAACCGTTGACCTAAAAAGGCACCGCGATCTGATTCTGCGTATGTATTGGGATGATGAAAAAGAGCCGAGCGTTGAGTCTCCGCTGGGCGACTTCTTCTGCAACAGCTGGAAGAGTCGCGCCAACATCGTCTCATTGCCAATCAATGTCAATCCGACGAACGGCTTAAACTGCTACTTCCCGATGCCGTTCCGGAAGAGGGCAAAAATCACTGTTGAAAACCTTGCCGCAGAGGATCAGGACGGTTTTTTCTATACTATTAACTATGCCCTCGGTCCGGTTGGCGACACGGAAGCGTACTTCCATGCCCAATTCAGGCGGAGCAATCCATTACCTCACAAGGAGGATTATGTGATTCTTGACGGCGTAAAGGGCAATGGTCACTATGTCGGAACCTTTATGGCCTGGCAGCAAAATGTTGACGGCTGGTGGGGTGAAGGCGAATTCAAGGCGTTTATCGATGGGGACAAAGATTTTCCGACAATTTGCGGAACCGGCACGGAAGACTACTTCGGCGGGGCATGGTGCTTCGGCTCGAACTACAATGCGCCATTTCTCGGCTATCAGCACATTACTGCTCAGGATCAGGTCGCTCAGGAGAAACGATGCGGCAACCGGTATATCATGTATCGCTTCCACATTTTTGATCCGATCCGTTTCCAGCAGGATTTGAAAATTACCATGCAGGCGCTTGGGTGGAGAACCGAAGGTTTCCTGCCGTTGCAGGACGACATCGCGTCGGTTGCCTACTGGTATCAGGCAGAGCCGCACGTTACTTTTCCCAAGATGGGCAATTACGATCTATTGAAAATAATTTAGGGGTTTAAATTTTACAGTTTCAGCGTTTGAAAATGTCTTTTCCAGCCAGCGCGCATTATGCGCGCTGGGTTTTCTCATCGCTCGCTAACAAATTCAACTATTCCGGCATTGTTCGATAACCCGCATTACTTCACGCGTTTCGGCAATGGGAACAAATGGCGGACAATCTCCCGCATAATAATCGTAACATTTGGCATAGAAATCCAGCGGCGGAAAGTCGGACCGGCGGTAAAAGTTCGATATTGCGTCTGGTCGCCTCCAGCATCCATTTGACCCGGCGGTCCCGGAGACGGCGTGGGGTGGCTGGTAAATCATCAGCTTGCGGCCGGACTTATTCATTGCCGCAATAATCTCATCTGTGTCCCGGCGCGGAAGCGCCAGCGGCTTGTCGCAGAAAACATCACATTCATGCTCAAACGCTTCCGGTATCCGGGATTTATGAAAGCCGGTACTGCCGTCTTTAATATTTGTTTTCCCGTGTGATTTTCTGCTCATGGTTCCCGGCGGCAGCGGAAATGAATGCGATATGCCGCCGGAGTATTGCCGGAGTGCCGGCGAAAAACCATGCCGAAATAACTTTGATTCTGGAATCCGCACCGGAACGCGACATCGCCGATCTTCATTTCCGTGCCGGTCAGCAGCAGTTTGGCCTCCTCCATGCGCCGCCGCCGCAGGTATTCGCTGAATCCGATCTTGAATTTCTCTTTAAAAAGATGGATAAAGCGCGACGTGCTCAAATGACAGGCCGCCGCCGTGGAAGACGCTGTCAGCGGCTGGCGGAAGTGACGGTCTATATATTCTAAAGCCGGGCGCAAGCGCTGACATGATTCATCTTCAAGCGATTGCCGGATAGCCAGCGTCTGCCGGTATTGTCCGGCGGCAAACTCCAGCAGGCGTAAAATTCTACCAGCCGCCGCAACTTGCGCCGGGCGATATTCCGGCAAGCCGGCAAATTCATTTTTACATGAAGGATAAGCGCAAATCGCGTTCCGCCGCCGGAACGGTCCCAGAAAAAACGCTCCGGCATAAACACCATCAAAGAAAATCGGCGTAATCAATTCATCGGCCCCGGCATGACAGCGATGAATAAACGGTCTTCGCCGGAATGTCGCAAGAGTTTCGATCGTCACCGTGTCATTTATTGAACAGCGCCGTATCCGCTCCGCCGCCGCCTTGACCCTGGCGCAAAACGGATTGCAATGCAGGCACTGTTTCCGCGGCAATGAAGGTTCCGCACTGCCGTTGGCATCTTTCCAGATCACCTGCAATCCGGTGAGAGTCGTAACAGCCGTCATCAGTTCGCTGACAGCGATGGTGTATTTATTATCCATTTTATAATAATAGTGTTATTTCAGCATTATATTTATAAAAAAATAGCATATATGCCACTATACGTCCAGCCGGAAATGCGTTATAATATAAATTAATGAAATGAGAGACATGAATCTTAAAATTACTTATGGAGTTCACATTATGCCTGAAGTAATGATACCATCGCGGAAAGTTCCAGTTATCGGCAAAACCGGTATTTGCGTCATTGGCGGCAGTTGCACCGGCGTGTTTGCGGCAGTCCGTGCGGCGCGCCTGGGAGCTGAAGTGATGATACTGGAGAAGCAGAACCGTTTCGGCGGAGTGGCGGTTTCTGGAATGGTAAGCATCTGGCACAGCCTTCATGATACTACGTTCAAAAACAGGATCATTGCCGGGTTGACTCAGGAAATAATCGAGCGGCTGCAACGCAGACGGGCCGTGGATTCGCAGGACAAGCCGTATGAGGATTATACTTTGAATACTGAAGAACTGGCGATCGAGCTGGACCGGATAATCATTGAAGCCGGAGTCAAACCGTTATTGCATACCGTTTTCACTGCACCATATTACGAGAACGGCAGACTGGTCGGAGTTGTGGTGGAAAACAAATCAGGATGCGGCGTAATCCTGGCGGATTACCTGATAGATGCCTCCGGCGATGCCGATCTCTGCTCCAGGGCGGGTTATTCGCTCCGTCAGCCGGAAGCTCCGCAGCCGTCAACCACCTGCGCCCGTTTCAGCGGCTGGAAATTTCCGGAGGGATTTGACCTTGGTTGCGCCCTGCGGAAATATGGCGCTGAATATAATCTTCCGCAAGGCTTTATCTGGGGGGTGAATGTTCCCGGCAGCGATATTCATATGCTGGCCGGAACCCGTATTTTCAATTGTGATTGCGCCGATGCCGCCGGTCTTACCGCCGCCGAAATCGAAGGGCGCCGCCAGGTCCGGGCCATTACGGATATTCTCCGCGAAAAATATGATATCTCCGGGCTTGCGCTGCAAGCGCTGCCGTCAATGACCGGCATTCGCGAAACCCGCCATATCCGGGCGCTTTACACTCTGACCGGCAGCGACTTGCTCAATGGAGTCCGTTTTGACGATGCCATTGCCAACGGCACCTACCGTGTGGATATTCATCAGCCCGGCCGCCCCGGCATCATCTTCCGCTACCTGGACGGCCGGGAAGTTTATGCATGCCCCGGGCTGCCGCACGAAGAAAGCCGCTGGCGCGGACCCGTGGACAAGGATCCGGCCTTTTATCAAATTCCGCTCCGCTGCCTGATTCCGGAGGGGGCGGAAAATATCATCACTGCAGGACGGATGCTCGATGCCGATCAGGAAGCCTTTGGCGGAGCGCGGGTAATGGTCAATATGAATCAGACCGGTGAAGCCGCCGGAGTCGCGGCCGCGCTTGCCCTGGAAACAGGGAAGACGATTCCGGAAATTCCTGCGGAAAAAATCCGGCAGACACTCGGCAAGGGCGGTTCCAGCATTATCTAAAATCAGATGAATTCTGGCAAATAAAGCAATCCAATCGCTTGCATTTTATGGAGACGGGCTGTATAATCTTTAAAATACAAACGTTTGGATTAACGTATTTAAGCATAAGGAATAGAAAAAATGCGCAGAGAAAGTTTTAAGATATATCAGAATCGAATCACGCGTTTTCTAAGTGATGTTAACCGGGACCTGTTTGATGGCACCATTCCGCTGGAAGCGGAATTTTTCAGTTCTCATGACCACGTTCCGTTTGCGGAACGCCTGAAATATCCGTTAAAGAAAATCTCCGAAGGAGAGGTATGGGGCGAAAAATGGAGCAGCGCCTGGTTCAAACTGAGCGGTAAGATTCCGGAGGCGTGGGCCGGTAAAAAAATTGTCGCGCGGATTAATATCAGCGGCGAAGGCCTGATTTTCTCCGATGACGGCGTTCCGCTTCAGGGAATTACTGCCCAATCAATCTTTGTCAGTACTTATTGCAGGGAAATATATCCTGTCTGCGAACAGGCAAAAGGCGGCGAAACATTTGAATTATGGTGCGAAGGCGCCGCCAATGATATCTTCGGTGTCAGAAAAAATGACCGTCCCGCCCTGGATGAAGTCAATCAGCACGGCACATTTGATGCACGGGTGTCCATTCTGCGTTTCTGTGCCTGGAATGAAGAAATGTGGCAATTATCGCTCGACATAAATTTCATTTTAAGTCTGCTGGAGGAAATTCCGGAAAACAATTACCGCCGCCGCCAGATCGTTTCAATTGTAAATGACGCGATCAATGTTTACGCCGGCAACCGCGACAACGCCGCAGAATGCCGTGCGGTTCTGAAAAAGTTTTTTTCCGCGCCGGCGAATGCTTCCACGTTGAAAGTTACCGCTGTCGGGCATGCGCATATTGATACCGGCTGGCTGTGGCCGGTCAAGGAAACGATCCGCAAATGCGGTAGAACCTTTTCCAATCAGATCGGCCTGATCGAAAGATATCCCGATTACGTCTTCGGGGCGTCCCAGCCGCAGCATTATGCCTTCACCAAAGAACGCTATCCGGCACTTTATGAAAAAATTAAAAAATATGTCAAGGAAGGCCGCTGGGAGCCGCAAGGCGGAATGTGGGTGGAGGCCGACTGCAACATCATCAGCGGCGAGTCAATGATCCGCCAGTTTATTCACGGCAAAAATTTCTTTATGGATGAGTTCGGTTTTGAGGTAAAAAATCTATGGATTCCGGATGTGTTCGGTTACTCCGCCGCCATGCCGCAAATCATCCGCAAATGCCGCTGCGATTATTTCCTGACGCAGAAAATTTCCTGGAACCAGATCAATAAATTTCCGCATAACACTTTCATCTGGCGCGGCGTGGACGGCTCGGATGTGCTGACCCATTTCCCGCCGGAAGACAATTACAATTCCTTCCTTTTGCCGAAAACCCTGATCGAGGCACAGGATAGTTTTATTGAAAATGACTTTGTTGACGAATTTATTTCGCTGTTCGGCGTGGGTGACGGCGGCGGCGGCCCGAAAGACGAAAATATCGAGAACGGCTTGAGACAGAAAAATCTGGAAGGCTGTCCGAGGCTGAGTTTCGGACGCGCTGACGACTTTTTCAAACGGCTGGAAAAATTCCGCGACAAACTTGAATTATGGAATGGCGAACTTTATCTCGAATCGCATCGCGGCACGCTGACCACGCAGGCCAGAGTGAAAAAGGCCAACCGCCTGCTGGAATACCGTTTGAAATCGCTGGAGTTTTTGTACTCCTGCCTGCCGATGGCAAAATATCCGGCTCAGGAGTTGGACAAGATTTGGAAAGTTCTGCTGATCAATCAATTTCATGACATCATTCCCGGTTCTTCAATCACCGAAGTCTACCAGAATACGCTAGAAGAGTACCGCATGGCATTTTCCGCGTGTGACAAACTGATGGCCGCCGCCGCCGAAATGCTGTTCGAAAAAGATCCGGCGGCGCTGACTTTGCAGAACAATCTCGGCGGAGCTTATTCCGGCGCGGTTGAACTGCCGGACGCCTGGACCGGCTGCAGCGTTCAAACCGAAGAAGGCAAGTGCGTGCCGGTTCAAACCGAAAAAGGCAGGACCTGGGCGGAGGTGCAGATTCCAGAATACGGGTTCCTGACGCTCAGGCGCGGCAGTGAGAAAATCCCGGCTTCCGCTGAAGTTGAAGCTGACGGTGCGCTGGTATTGGAGAATGATCTGGTCCGCTATGAATTCAACCGGAACGCCGAACTGATATCCGGTTACGACAAGGAGGCCGGCCGGCAGATACTGAAAGCCGGAGATAAAGGCAATGTGTTCTCGCTGTATGTGGATGAACCCAATAACTACGACGCCTGGGACGTGGATATTTTCTATGAAAAACAACTGATTGAAAATGCAGCCGGAACCGGCAGCGTTCAGCAGATCGACGGTCCGGTCCGGAGAACATTGAGTTTTGAGCTTAAAATCGGCAATTCATCTATCCGTCAGCAGATTGTTCTGGGCAAATCGAAACGCCTTGATTTCAATACCGCGGTGGAGTGGAAAGAGGCGCATAAAATGCTGCGGACGGCATTCATGGTTGAAGTCCAGACAACAGAGGCATCTTTCGACATCCAGTATGCTTATGTGAAGCGTCCAGCCACCCGGAATACCAGTTGGGAACTGGCTAAGTTCGAAGTCGCCGCGCACCGCTATGCGGATCTTTCCGATCTGCAATACGGCGCCGCGCTGCTGAACAATTGTAAATACGGCTATAAAGTACACGGGACAACCCTTGATCTGAATCTGCTGCGTTCGCCCAAATACCCGGATTTCAATGCGGATATCGGGCATCATGAATTCACTTACAGTTTCCTCCCGCATCAAGGGCAGCTTACAGAGTCAAGCGTCATCGCCGAAGCCGCCGCGCTAAACAGCATTCCGCTCCTTTTCAACGGCTGCAAACGCGGTCCGGTTGAACTGCCGTGCCGCCTGAGTTCCGCCGGAATTTCATTGGAAGTGCTGAAAAAGGCCGAAAAAGAAGATTGTCTGGTCATCCGCCTGGTTGAAACCCGGGGCGGGACTTCTTCCGGCATCCTGTATTTCGCCGGAAACATTAAACACATTGCGGAGACCGATATGCTGGAATGGGAGAATCTCGGCAAGGTTGAAGTTTCAGGCAGCATGGGTATCGAATTGAAGCCGTTTGAAATCAGAACCTATACACTGTTGAACAAATAATGACAATACGCTTAAGCGATATTGCCCGGGCCTGCGGGGTGGATATTTCCACGGTTTCGCGGGCGCTGCGCAACGATCCCCGGGTGCGCGAAGACACCCGGGAGCTTATCCGCCGGACTGCTGATAAAATGTGCTACGCCCCGAACCTGGCGGCAAGAAACCTGGTTGCCGGAACGACGAAAACGCTCTGGCTGCTGCTCCCTGATTTGAAAAGCCCGATCCAGCAGGAGCCGGCCCAGTTTCTGAGTGAGAGATTGAGCCGCGATGGTTACGATCTGATGATTGTGCTGTATCACAGTGAACCGGCGCCTTTCCGCCGCCTGCTGATGCGGCTGACCCAGAATGTTGCCGACGGCGCGTTTATCATCCCGGGCGGAATCGCTTATGACGCGCCGGAATATATTTCCCTGATAAAAAATAAATATCCGCTGGTGTTTATTGACCGGAACGTGGAACTGAAAAGCGGCGTGACAGTTACTACCGACAATGGCGCCGCGGCGGCGGAATTGTCCGACAGATGCATTCAAGGCGGTGCGGACAGATTTGTAATCATGTTCGAAGAAAGCAACTCGGCCGGTTATGAGCGTCTGCAAGGCGCGGAGAAAGCATTATCCCGTAAGAAAATCCCCTATCTGGTATTCAATAATCCGGAAAAAGCGGATGCGGCGTTCCTGAAAAGCGGACGTACTGCAATATTGTCCTCATCCAGCTACACCGCCTACGCATTTTACGAGCATAATAAACGATCTTTTTCCGCCAATCCGCCGGTTGCGGGAGTGTTCGACCAGTGGGTCGACCGGACGGAATATTTTGCCGGAATCTATCTCTGCCGGCAGGACTTTCACGGTATCGCCGAAAAGGCCGCCGATATTATGCTGGAAAGACTGAAAGGAAACAAAACGGAATCCGGATTACATCACATTCCGGCGCTGAATTTTATATCGCTCAAACAACCGTGACGACTATGCGGCGGATGGAGTTGAAGTATTATCCATGGCTTCATACTTTTCATCAACCGTAACGGAAAATCCGCGTTCAATTCTGCACATCAGGTACACGGTGCAGATCAGCAGAAAGTTGGTAAGCCCGTTCGCGATGCCGAATACAATCGCGCCGCCTTCCATGTTCAGGAATACGGTTGACAGCACCTGACATACCCATATGCAGAGGGCAAGCAGAAATTTGCTGCCGAGAATAATCAGCATGCCGTGATGAGGGATGCCGTTGCGCAACGGGGAACCTGATTTCGACGCGGCGATATCCCGGCGGATCTTCTGCTTCAGCACCATCCAGCACAGCCATCCGATGATACATAGCGGCAGTACCGCCAGCCCGTACCACTTGAATGCAAACATTTGATGCTTGATATACATCCACCACATCAAAACTGGAATGCTCAGCACCGACAACCCCATGATTCCGTCGAAAAACAGGAACGAGATATTCAGCCATTTGGTCTGCGGCACGACAATCGGCACAATCGGCATTTCCTCTATACCGCTGGGATTCCATGGCGCCGGCGGGTGGAAATGCTTATCGCCGCCCAGCCGGTTCCATTCAATATATACCTTTACCAGGAATATGGTGCTGATCACGCCGAAGACGACCATCCACACAAAAATGAAACGGTAGGAATAGTCCGAACCGTTGCATAAATATTTGACCAGATCCATAAATGCCCCGGCCAGAACTCCGGCAAACACCGTGAAAGTCGACCGGAGCATGGCCTGCGCCGAACAGAACTGCCCGAATCTGGATTGCGGGAATATCCGCATCTCGCTGGGCAGCCCGGCAGTTCCGACCAGTGCCAGCAGAAATGCGCCGATTACGGCATTCCCGATGTTAAGCCAGAAGAAATAATCGCCCGGCAGCGTCACGAAAATCCAAACCAGCGACATAAAATTACCGAGCACTCCGAATACCGCACCGTAAACGCAGATGCGCAGCGGATGCCAGCGGTCAACAAAAATCGCCATGAAATACATTGCCGCCATCATCGCAATGGAGCTGATAGCGCTGATCTTGCCGATCTGGTCCAGCGACAACCCCATTTCCTGGTTGAAGAAAATACCGAACGTGCCGATAGCCCCGGCGACAGCGGCAAAAGACGTATACAGAAACCGCAGCACATAAAACCGGTGTGAAAACGATTCCCGGAAAAACGTTTTAAGTCCGGCCAGGCCTCTGCCCGCTTTAGCGGATTCCGCATCCGGCTCCGGGTATTTGCCTTCCTTGATCATCAGGCAGGCCATCCCGAATCCGACCAGATACAGCACTGCCGCCCAGACAAAAATCTCCCGCATATGCGATCCGGCATATTTGAAAATGAAAAAGTTATACAGCGCCCCCGCCCCCGTCCCGACAATCCGGAACAACCCCATAAAACGCGCCAGAAACTGCGCTGGAACCACGTCGTTGAACAGATACCAGAACACTGAACCTACAAACATATTGAAGAACTGGAACATGATTAGAAACACCGCAACCAGAACTATGGTGATAGTGGCCGGGGTAAAGGTCCTTAGAAACTCTGAATTTCTTTGCAGCAGGCCGCAGATGTCGTCGCTCAAACCGATTAACGCGAGACTGGCGCAGAGAAACGGCATGGTCCAGATGATGAAAGGGATGCGCCGCCCCCAGCGGCTGCGGTAGCGGTCGCTTTTGAAGCTGACATACGGGCAGACTGTCATGTTCAGTACTCCCGGAGCGGCGGTCATAATCACCGCCATCAGCGTATTGGAGCACCCCAGCGCTTTCAATTTCAGCGGCAGAATAGTCGGCACCACCGCCTCCATCATGGTAAAACAGAAATCCCCCCACAACAGCCAGGCGAAAAGCACGAACAAGCCCATTTTGGTATAAGTCAAAGTTCCGCAGTGATAAGTGTTACTGCCCGGCGAAACCGGGACAGCGTTTTGCGAAACAGGTTGTGGCGAAGCATGCATTTGTCGTAATTCTTCCGTATTTAATCGTTATGCCGCAATGGCCTGTATATATACTCTATTTTTCTCAAAACTACATACAATAAGTTATTGTCAGAAATTATTCAAATGACTTTTTTACGGCAGACGATAATAAATCAGTTTTTCAGCCTTCAACAACCCAAAACACGGAATTCATTTGCATTGTTTATTGATTTTATATCAGAAGTCCGGTCATGCGGCAGCAGCATTTGCCGGTGCCGGTTCAAACTCAGCCTCCGGTTTTTCGTCCACCGTAACCGAGTTGCCGCGTTCAATCCTGCACAGCAGATAAATGGTTCCGATCAGCAGGAAATTGGTAATGGCGTTCGCCAGACTGAATACAATGGTGCCGTACTCCATGTCGAGCATAACGCAAACAATCACCTGACACACCCATATCCCGATGGCAAGCAGGAACTTTACGGCAAAGATAATCAGCATGCCATGATGCGGAATACCATTTTTCAACGGCAGTCCGTTCCTGGCGGCATGAATATCCCGCCGCATTGATGACTTCAAGACCAGCCAGAGCGCCAGGGCCAGGAGCTCAAGCGGCAGGATTAACAGTCCTTGCCATTTGAATGCCAGCATTTTATGCTGCGCGTACATCCACCACATCATCACTGGCACTCCGGCTGTGGGCAGTATCATAATCCCGTCGAAAAG
>CAIJKT010000705.1 GCA_903821255.1 uncultured Lentisphaeria bacterium
GTTCAAGCGGATGTAACCAAGAAAGTCACTTACGGCGCAAAAGGCAATGAAAGATATGCCTTCAAAGCCCAGACCAAAGACGGCCGCAACCTGACCGCTTTTGTCAGCAAAGCTGACTGGACTGCTGCCAAGATCTAATCTTAGCACAGTATTATTTTAAAAACTCCCGCCAATGCGGGAGTTTTTTTTGGACGGATTGTTCGACGTTACACGCTAAAAAACCATGCATATCTGCTTCAGGCTGACACCCAGCAGCTTTACCGCCAGTTGATCAAGGTCCGCTTCGCTTCCCTCAAAATGGAACGTCCGGTGAATATGAGAGACCTTTTCTCCCGGAGCGGCGGCCGCGGCGGGAGAAGACGATTCCAGCTCGTAAAACGGACCCAGTTGAGCGCCGTCCGGCAGCGGCCCGTCATTATAGGCATTGATCACATCGCCGCGAAACGGTTCCTGCTGGAAAGGCACCCACATGGAATTGACATAGTCCGTAACACCGGGCTGCTGAGAGCAGGTAATGATCGTCAGCACTTTGCTGTCGGACGCATAGCTGCCGGCAATCCCTTTCGAGCGCTCCGGCAGCAGCCCGATCTTGGAACGGAATTTCCCGTCCGCTTTCAGAAATCCGGTCTGTCCGGAGATTGTAAATCTGCCAGGCGGAATACTCCCGAAATATCCGGCATTGATTTCAGGCGAAGTCTTTACCCCTGAATTGAACGGAATAACGATTACCGTGCCTGGAGAAGGTTTCAGCATGCTTAAAATCCATATCGAAAGCAGGCCGCTTTCTTTGGTCCACGCGGCATTGCCGTTATTGGTAATGCCGTTCACGGTTTCGTACGCCGCGGTTTTAATGCTATCTCCGAAACGGATTTTCAATGATGCCTCCGCTTCAGGTTTTGTCAGCAGATTAATGGTGCGTTCTCCGAGGACATGAAACTCTGTGCCTGCATAATTCGCAACCTGAAATTCTTTGCGGAAAGAGGCACTGCCGGGAGCGGTTCCAGTCTGCTCCCACGGCCCCCAGTCGACAGCTTCCGGGGTCTGCCAGTTTTCAAACTCAAAAGAGACTCCCTTATTGAAGAAAAGACTGAACTGTCCGCCTTCCGGGCCCAGCCAGAAACGGTCTTCGCCGCCGAACGCGTTGATTTGTTTCCGTCTCTTGCCGGACGCGATCAGTTCGCAGTTTATCCAGCCGAAAGACTGTCCGCTGTCGCCGGATGCCG
Organism: uncultured Lentisphaeria bacterium; assembly: GCA_903821255.1. Next base: position 1,224 of record CAIJKT010000705.1, read on the forward strand.
TACTGGTCAGAACTCGCGCCTGGAGACTGGGGGCAATGGCGATTTTTGCCAGGGAAGATTGATCCTCAAGCATCAGTACCGGAATATGCTGCTTTAAAAACGCGATTTCGTCGCCGAAAACAGAACTCTTATGGTTTTTCATAATTCAAAACATACCCTTTATATTAACCTAATTCGAAAGAGGTGACTCCATAGATATTCTCCAGCGGAAGATCCGGAAGACCCCGGCTGTACATCCGCGCGGTCTTGAACACCGGCCGCAGATTGTGTTTTTTCACCATCGCATTGGCGAACGGATTTACGGAAGGCACATCCAGGTAAAAATATTCCCCTCTTGGTATCTTCGCGGTAAGACTGACAAAAATTCTTTCCGCAGTTTGCCGGTCATCCGCGAACAGCGGCCCGATTTTGTATCCTTTGCGGCAGCTCCGGATAGTGCCGAAACCGCTGATGCCGTTTTTGCCGTATGCGGCAACCGAAAAACCTTCCGGCTGATTGATCCAGAGCGAGAGAAAAGAATGGCGGGCTGCCGGAAAAAAGCGGCGGTCGTAAGCAGCGAGTTCATCAAACGGAACATCCGCGGCATCCACCAGTCCGTCAAGGCATGCGTCATCGTCGGCCATGCCTTCAAAGCGGACATTGTTATAGGCTAATTTGAAGCCGTGATTTTCATAATGCTTCTCTTTGGCTTCCACACCATCCACGCCGATATTTCTGGCACCGAGATATTCAATTGCTTTATTTCCGAGAGCGGGCCCCAGCAGATGGCCGCGGTATTCCGGTTTGACAATAAAAAAGCCGATGAACCCGAAATCAGCGCTGTAGGCTGCCGCCGAGATAGCCCCGGCCAGTTCCTCCCCGACAAACGCCCCGAAAAATCCCTGCGGGTCTGTCGCGTGAAATATTCCCGCATCGCACCGGCCGATATTCCAGCCTTCGGCGACAGCCCATTCAATTACCAACTGAAATTCATTGAAAGACAGCGTTCTGATTTTAGCATCCATATTTCCGCCCTCCCGCCATTTATAATATCAGTTAAATTTTTTACGCAATGGGAATTCCGCGTCTTTGGTTTTCCTGTGCTTTGAACCGCACTAAAAAATAATGTCGGGATTGTAAAAGACAACACCTGATTCATTTTTTGAAGAAAGATTTTATCCTGAAAAAAATTCCCGGATGTCAATGACATGCCGGGAATTTTTTTAATCGTAATTATGCGCAGCCGCTTATTTGATCTGGGGAACAATACGCTTCGCCAGGATTAGCGCAGCCTGCGCCAGAGCATCCTTGGATGCAATATTGACCGCTGGGCCGGCCACGGTTTCCACCTGCCGGTCGGAAGCGATCAGACGGTTGTCCCTGGCGCGAAGATTTATTTCAAGCCGGGCGGTGGCGCTGAAAAATTCCTTGAAATGCCCGCTGTTTTCCGCCAGGCCTTCGCCGGTGATCCGGAAATCGGCCTGTTCCGGCGTTTCGACCACTTTAAAGCCGAGCGCCAGCAGCAGTTTTTTCATTTCCGTTTCGGCAGCGGGATCGATGTTCAACAGCGTGCGTTCCTGAATTTTAACGAAAACGCTTTTATTCGCCGCGCTGTCGCCGATTTCCTTTTTCAGTTCATCAACCAGCGAAGGACGGTCCACCATTGCCGGCAGCAGCTTCGCCGCGTTGTTCGTGATAATACCCGCCACTTTTGCCTTGAGTTCCGGAATCAGTTCAACCGGAGAAGCGGAACCGGAAACGCTGGCGCCGATCACCCGGCTGGTTTCCACGCCGATGATTTTCGCCACGACATAGTTTTTGTCATCGTTCTTGAACACAGATCCGGTGATGATGATCTTAGCTCCTGTCAACTGCCCGATCTTCAACTGGGATTCCTTGGTCACCAGTCCCGACGTGCTGAGTTTCAGCTCGCCCATGATCTTGTTGATCTCGCCGCGATCCGCCAGTTCGAATTCCCCGGTTTCGCTCATCTGGGATGAAAGCAGATCGGCCACCGAACGGCCCAGCCCCTCCGCCGCCGACCCGGAAATACGGCATTCAAACGGCATTACCGCGATAGTTGGAACCGCGATTGCTGTTTTGTCCGCCGGTTTGTCCGCCGCCCGCAAAAACCCGCCGCCGTAAACAGCCAGCCCGACTAACGTTCCGATGATGATTCTTTTGACCATTTTTTCAAATCTCCCTCTATTTTAGTTTTAAGGATCAACCAGACTTCCGGGGTCGCGTCAAGGGCGGCGCGCAACTGCGGCGCGATCACGATCAAATGTCCGCTTCCGTAATGCAAGTCCGCTACTCCCGCATCGCCCTCGTAACCGATTATAAATTCTTTCCTGTTATATATGACGGATAACCTGGGCGGTTTCTTGGCGACCGAAACCATTTCCAGCGATATTTCCCGTAATTTTTCCCGCGGCGGCGACAACTCGTTATCGCCGCCCGCAAAATAAATCACGGTTTTCCCGGCGGCCAGCAACCCCGGCAGCTCACGTTCCGCGGTGTCGGCCAGCAGATAAATCTTTGCCTGCTCGCGTTCCGCCGGAACCAGGCCGATTGCCGTGACACTCTTTTTTAAACCGGTGCTGTCGGCATAAATTCCCGCTTCGCCAAGCGCCGCCGCCAGTTCATTGAGCGGCTCCCGCGAATAGAATGTGATACCATAGCTCCTGTCCGGAGCCAATTCCAGTTTGCAGTTGACAGATGTTCCGGGTTCGAGTTTCGGCAATTCGAAAGTAAGCTCGCCGCTGCCGTCTTCGCCAGCCTTGAACTGGCCGCTGCCCATGTTCCGCCCGCTGGAAGTGTGCAGTTCCCAGTTGTAATCCTGGTTCGCAACCAGTTTCCTGAGCGTAATACTCTGCGGCCGTCCGCCGTACAGATTGAAATCGGCGGCATTCAATGACATTCCAACCCACATCAGACACACCATCCTCAGCCATATTTTCATCATCATTTTCCTCCTGTTTCCTTCGGGGTGATTTTGTAAATATTTTTCCCATCAACAGCAATTGCCGACTTGCCATCCGGATGAGGAAAAAGCAAACGTAAATTATTCAACAGCAAATTTCGATACGGCATTAAAATCAAAGGTGATTTGCCGGCATCCGGCAGCGTTATCAATTTTATGCTACAATCGCCGCCGAACCAAATCTGGTCCGGTCGTGCAAAGAAAGGAGCATGATAAAAAATCCCCTGACCGGAGCTGAATTTTGCTTTCAAGTAATTCCTGGCGGTATTGTTTGTAGCGGAAAAGAAAACTTCTCCTTGATCGGTATTCAGATCATAAATACAATAATCTTCATGAAAGAATGAGAAAAAAACCTTATCGCCAATTTTTGTCATGACAGAGTCCATCATTCGCCATTTCTTATCAAACAGACATTTCCCGGTACCGGAGATACAGCGAAATTCCCACAGTCCTTTGACTGTGCCGCTTTGGTTCGGAGAATCGCAGTTGAAAATCAGACGATCTTTAGCTTTGTCGCCAATCACGGCATAAACTATGAATGGCTTTTGCCGGTCCATATCACCTTTCTTGTCATCGCGGGATGTTGAGATATGGATTTGCCGGTCATTGCCATCGAATTTACAAGAAAATAGTATGGTCTCCCTGGCAACATTACCGTCTTTGTGCCCGGTAAAAGCATAGATCCGACCATTGAGTGCTGTCGCCGCCATTGCCTTTTGTCCTGGCAGATCTTTGATTTCCCGAATTTCGCCGTCGGCAAGTAAAAAGAGCAGGACCGAGTCATCCGCTCCGGCTATGGCAATGTTGTCAGAAACGTAAAAAGACGGAAGAGTCATTTCAGTATTAATTTTCAAAGATATATTTTTCCATGGAGACCAGGCTGAAATCAGGTTTATTTTACCTGTTGCCATATCTATCCGGCCAATGTTCCAGCAGGCTTGGCGAACCGGAGGCTTGCTATATGGCAAGAACTGCTCCCGCTGAATAAGCAAATAGACATGTTCATTTTGGCAAACTGCGTTTTTGATGTCCATTTTATACTCGCCATTTTGATGCGGCGCAATCTTTATCGAGTCCAGCGAAGAGAACAATTGGATATTAACATTGCTGTTCATGGCTTTCTCAAGCTTGCCAAAAACCGGGTTCTGATTATTTCCATATTGCTCAATCAGCCGCTGGATATCCAGGAAAAAATCATGCACTTCCGGATCGGTAAAGGACAATTTTATATTGGTCACGGCGCTGTCGGTGCGCAGCCTGCTCAAGGGCGACACGCAAATGCTGGCGCGCTTTTATGACACCTCCAGCAAACGCGCCTACGCCATGTCGCGCATGGCCAAGACCACCCGCACGGTGGACGTGGCCCTGGCGCAAACCTTCGGCCTGTTCTGCGA
>CAIJKT010000706.1 GCA_903821255.1 uncultured Lentisphaeria bacterium
ATATACCAGAATCAGAGAAGCCGCCCAAGTCATGCTTCCGGCAAGATGGCGCACGCAAAATTATTATCGTCCGGGATGAATTACTTTTTTGGTGGCTTGACACTATTACCGAATGCGAATGATTGCGGATTAAACGCTGGGGCTGGACCTGGAGAATTCACGATCATTTTATCAGTCTTGACTTTTTTCCCCTGATCTGATTTTGTCTTTGATGACTTCTTTGGAAATCTGAGTATTTCAAAATCTCTTTTTCTCTTCTTCAACAATGCCAATGGGATGGCCAGGTATTCTGCAATCTGTTTTTCAGTATATTTTTCTTTGGTCAGTCTTTCGATGGTTTGTTTTAGCTGCTCATCGGGCGTTCCAGAGAATAAATGCCAATGCGGTTTATTAGCATTAAAGTCAATGCGAAGTTTAAAATTTCTTCTGAATAATTTAGGCAATGATGGGCATCGCTCAATACAAATCTCCATCGTCAAAGTATTTAACAGAGAACTATCGCTTTTATTGACTTTGAAAATATTATCCAGGCCTAGTCGTTTTATCGCAACCATACTTTTAGATGTTAAAATCCTTCTGGGAGGAACAAGCCAAACGGCCAAGCCTTCTGATTGAAATTTATTCAGCCACTCTTGTAGTAGTACCAGCTCGCTGTTGGGCGAATACATTTGTTCGAGACAACTAAGATTGTCTAAAACCAGCAGGGGAATTATATGCCCTTGGGATCGTAACTCCTGAAATCTTGCATAGATTGCTTTGCAGACAAAATCCAAGGACAACTTGGGGGTGTTCGGCACTGGCCAACAGTAAATGGTATCTAACCGATGCTCGTAAACTTTTGACAATACTTTAAGTTTTTCTTTAATCTCATTTCCAGTATCTTCGCCATGTATGTAAAGTACTTTTGCCGGTTGAGCGGCAAACCAATTTTCAAATGCCGGAATACCCTGCGAGACAGCCAAAGCCAAGCTTAAAATAAAAAGTGTCTTATTGGACAGCGGATCGCCATAAAAAAGCGACACACTGCATTCTTTTATGGCGGGAATAAGCAGGAACGCTGATGACTGATGCGGAAATTCAAATATAGAGTTTTTTACTACTGAACTGTTAATAATAGTTTCAGCAATCGGTTTAAAATCTTCATATTCAATAAACATCGGCTCGCTTCTGAACGCCGGGTAATATGTGGAGTTTACCCCTTCAAAATAAGAGATTATTGTTACATCAGTACCCTGTAGCTTCAATGCCTCACAGACCGTCAATGCGGTTCTGAATAACTCTTGAGCCGGGCTTTGCGAATGTTGTATCAACAGGTAATAAACCCGCGTCCCTTTCAACGGCCTCCAGTCAACATCCTTAGCGCCGCTGTCTTCTCCGTACCACGACGAAATGTACAATTTATACTCTTCACCCAGAGCTATTGGGGAGCTATTCCTCGCTATAAGCAATGGCGAGTCAGTTAATACCACGATGGTATTATTTGGAGAGTTTTTGATCCGCTCTGAATATGTGAACGCGGAGCCGACCTTGTTACTGTATAGGTAAAACCTTCCCTTATAAGAGGGCGATGGAATCTCTACCTGTCGAACAGGCAACACCATTTGAGCTCCATCCTTTGAGGAAAAGTCAAATGGAAAAGTATTGATGGCAGAAGCGGTAAACGTCGGGAATGAATTATCAAAAGAATCACCATGGATCCCGAATTGCTGGGCCAGTTCTTGTAGCGCAACGTTGGGGTGCTTCTCCGGGTGCAACAGGCAGTACAGTTCAGTCAAAAATGCGCCGGAGCAGTTAGAATTCGAGCCCGAAAGAATTTTACCGCCGTAAGTGAGGAAATATGGAGAGTATCGTTCCTTCGTTCCAACGCGGAGAGAGCAATTCTCCCCTCTAATAATCCCCTTCTCAAGCGTTACCCCCACGGGTAACCAATTTCTCCATTCGTCACTCGCAAGCGTACTAATCAGTTTTATTTCGAGCAAATTTCTCAATATGATACGCGACTCCGCATCAGTATTGCGACGAAGATTAAGTCCGCTAGCGTCGAAACGGTTCAGAAAATAATCTGCAACTGTACGATTGAGCCTATCAGTTGACCGGCCACTTTCATCGCTAGATTCATTATCTCGCATTACCGGAAACCTTGTATGTTATATATTTATTATAGTTTGATCTATAATAATTCTAACTCTTATAACTATATTTTCAATAATAATACGATGTTTTTATTTAAAATATCAATTATAATAAAAACATATCATCAAA
>CAIJKT010000707.1 GCA_903821255.1 uncultured Lentisphaeria bacterium
GATTTCGCAAAATTCATGTGAGGTATGAAAAAGAAGAGGTCTCATTCCTTGGGCTTGTGCAATTGGCCAGCGCCATTATTGTTTTTAATCGAATCTGTTCAGTGTATCCGGTATAGATGATTTTATTAGTAGATAAGCTCTTAGTAGCCCGGTCGTTTGGTACAGGCACAGGGTTGCGTATTTCGCCGACTGATGATGGTTCTGATGTTGATTTTGACATATCCGGACGCCATTTACTCAAAGCTAATAATTTATTTTTTGATTCCCATGTTGGAACGCTTAAATCTGGAACTTTTTTAAACTACCCGACTACCCTTGGAATTCGCATGTATCCTAATTCTTCAATAGGTTATTAAGATTGAGAAATAGTGCACATTCTATGGTGTAAGTTAGTTTCGGGTTTAAAAAGAAGTTAGTTCTGAAGTTTTCAGACTTAAATAAAGTATCTCCACCCGTCCATCCTATCACCGGGGCAGAGCCCCGATGTATTACGGACGGATTCCAACTCCCTGCGGGAGGGCCCGAGATTCAAAAATTAAAATTGAGCAAATAATCAAGCAATCGATTTAAAATCATAAAACACGAAAAAAGCCAATAGTTTCGATTTTGGTTCTGCTGAAATAATTTTGAAAGGGGGGCAGACAAAAAGCAGCGTTTTTCAGCAAATAAATATGATTTTCAAATGAATTTTATAACAACAAGGAGAATTTTTAAATGAACATAATAAAATCAATGGTATTGGTTTATATTTTAATGATGGGATTAAGTTTTTGCGCTTCTGCTGAAGTTCCCTCTGTTCCACCGTCTGGGCTTAAAGATCTTGGCATCGACGCGACCGTGCAGTTTGGCTCAATCCAAGATATCGCATGGAACGTTGATAGTGAGTTCCTGCTCAAAGAAGGCAAGCGCACCGGAGCATACAAAGATTCTTTCGCATTTCATACAAACAGTCAAGATCCATGGTTTATTGTTACTCTGAAATCTCCTGCTGATATTAAAACCATCTACATACAGAACCGTTTTGATGCTCAAGCACAAGCACAAAGATTAACCGTATCTGTTTCAAACGACCAGAAAACATGGAAAGAAATCTGGAAGGCAACAGATGTTAAGCCTGAATGGATAATTGATTTAAAAGCTGCGGAAAAGGCGCAATACATCAAATTCGAATTGCCGCAAGGTAGCCATTTACATCTTAACAATGTGAGAATTTACGGCAATTAAATCTCCTTTTCATAGTCGGCAGTACTATACTCTGTGCATCAGATAGTACTGCCAGGTTGCGCAACAGATCAAGTACAAGCATTTATATAGATAATAATAGATGCAACGGTGAACCATAGTCAAAGAGCATACTGTGGTTCGGTAGATAGATTCAAAAAACAGGAAAACTTTAGCTATGAAAGTCACAACGTCAAGTGGTCACACAAGAATGAGAATATGCCGCGCGGTCATTCTCATAATAGGACTTTTCGCGTTTCCCGTGTCTGGCACCGATTTAAAATCCCTCTCCACCAACTTGATATTGAACTGCGGGTTTGAAGAGTTTACCGGCAAGGAGAACTTTGAAATTGGAAAGCCTTGCGGTGGATGGATTATTAACCCGGCGTATCCATCCGAAATCCAAGTGGCCGCTTCAGGTGAGGCGCGTTCGGGCTTAAAATGCCTAAAAATGCGGCCGTTGCGGCCTGAAGAGATCAAGAGCCGCAAATTGCAATGCCATATTCCAGGACGGGGATTTCTGGGGTATGAATCTCCCAAAATAGTTCCCGAAGTCAATACGGTTTACGAATTCAGAGTGTGGGCAAAAGGCAAAGGTTCAATCGGACTTTACATCGGGCAATATGATGAGAAAGGTCAGGTGGCAGCCGTATTGGAAAGTGCTCAACAGCCTTTGAACTCAGAATGGACGCGGTATAGCCTGCAATATTTTTGCAAACAGAAACTGTCACGCATCACACCGGCGATTTATGTTCATCAACTGGGCACGGTTCTTTATTTGGATGACGTTGCTTTTGAAAAAAGCGAGGTAGCTCCCCTGTTCATGAATAAATCCGGAAATATCCGTGTGCTCCCGGACGCCTGGGTATACCGGGGCGGAAAGGCTCGGATTGATATTGATATCTCATCTGCCACGCCTGTAGAGGGACGTCTGGTGGTCGTGGCCACGCCGGAAGATGGCGAAAAAAGCGCTTCCCCTATAACCCTCTATGAATCTCAAGTTACCATTCCGGCGGCTAACACACTGATACTGGATGATTTTGACGACCTTTCTTTTCCCGAGGGTAAACCGCAAATTCCCGCGCATTGGGGAACTTGGAAAGCTGCTGAGGAAGGTAAAGGGAGGGTTTTGACGCTGTCCAATACAGGACGGTATCCGGATAAACCTAAACGTGGTAATGGTAGTTTATGGCTGAATTTCCGTGGAGGAGACGGAGGTCGCGCACGATCGGCATTGAAATCGCCGGTTGAGGTTGGTGCCGAAGATTGCGTTCAGATCGCCGTTCATGGCATAGGCTCTGGGGCGGCGCGGACCATGAAAGTGATACTTTATACCGACAAGGAAACCCGTCCTTTTATACATTTTGCAAAAGGGGAATCAAAGGACTCCCCAATGAGAGATGGCCTACCTTTGAACCATACAGGATGGAAAGATTTCGAGATTCCAATAAAAGATTTTATTCCCTTTCCCGTAAAGCCTGAAGATGTCAATAACAAACCGATAATCAACAAGATCAATGCCGTTGAGTTCTGGCTTGGAGACGAACCGGTTCAGTTTGCGGTTGATGATCTCTCAATCATTCAAGGCGGCTCCAATAAGAGAATCACTGGGCTGCGGACAAATGCTGTATGGGATTTGAGTTCGCTCAATCCAGGGCGTTATATATTGAAGGCATCTCAAAATTGTGGAGATGGATTTTTCTGTCAGGGAACAGCCACAGTAGCCGTGATGCCACAACGCGGTGCGCCAATGAAGGCAGAGGTGGTAAAAACTAGCGGCGGTAATTTTCTGAAAGTGAACGGCAAACCCGTGCCGTTTTGGATGAATAATTCAGGTTCGCCCCACATGCCCGTTGTGGCTGCATATGCGCGGCAGGGGATTCATATTCACGTGGTGGATTTTGCTAACTCCATTGACTGGATTGGCGATGGCGACTACAACGACTCGGACTTCGCCAGCCGGGTTGCGGAGGCAATATGCTTTCATGATCCGGAAACGGTTGGTTTTATGTTCAGACCTAATTTCGTGCCTTCCTGGTACATGACGCAACATGCCAGTGAATATCGGTGGCCGGATAAGAATATTCCGCCTGATATCAGCAAACTCGACCATAATTGCCATGACACCATTCCATCTCAATTTTCCACAAAGTTCCAAAAAGATATTGCCGAGTATATTTTCTATCTGACTCATACGCTCAGAGGTGGTATATTTGGAGATCGTTTTTTGGGCTTATTCCTTTTCTCAGAAGCATATGAAGGTGGAGTTGGTGATTGGTCTCCCGTGGCCATGACCGCCTTTCGAGAATACCTGCGAGCTGTTTACGCCAACAAAATCGAAGCATTGAGCACCGCCTGGAAAATGCAGGATGTGAACTTCGAAACTACGGAGATGCCTTCACGGAAAAGCATGGAAGCGTCGGATCTCTGGGGTTTATTTCGTTCACAAAATCGTCAAATCGAGGACTATGTCCGCTTTACAACAGAAATGGATAATGGGCTCCTCAATATCAATCAAACCGCTAAAGACGCGGCCGACGGGAATATTATCAACGTTAGGATGAACGGCTATATTTTCACCGCCGATTCTTCTTCTAAAGACGAGAATCGCTACTATCATTCTCCATCTATAGACGCTCTGTGTAGCACATGCTATTACAGTCCGCAGACACGGCTTGGTGGAGCCGCAGAAAAGAGAATGCCGGTGGATAGCGTCCGGTTGGCGGGTAAACTCTTTGTTGCCGAGTTCGACCACGACTGCAATCCATGGGCTGCCGGTTCAGGCCGGGATGCGGATGATTCATTGGAAATCGTCCGCCGCTCCGTAGCTCAATGCGTCGTCAAAGGTTTCTGCCCTGAATGGTACGATATGCCGCCAGAATATCGGAATATCGGCCAATATACCGCACCGCGGATCGCCGAGGCTATCCAAGCCGGCCTGCGTCAAGTCAGTGCAGACTTGGACGGGGGCAAGACCCCTGACTATTCCGCTGACCGCCGCGATGGCATTGCATTTGTAATGGATGAACGCTGGACAGCACTTCATGTAGGTGATCTTCGTTTTCTGTCCAGCATAAATGCTAATTCGATGCGTCAGCCATTGAATGAATTGCCATTCATTGGAACACGGGTGGATTCCTATCGACTTGCAGATGTCGCTACGATGCCGGACTACCCGGTGGTGATCTTGTACATGTGCCTGCGGATGAGCGACGAAGAAATGGCAACAATCAGGAAGCGTTTTTGTAATAAAGGTCATACTGTGGTGTTTGTCTGGCCGCCAGCTCTCTTCGGAGGAAAGAAACCTATTGACTTGGCTCGTTCATCTGAGCTCTGTGGAATCGAGCTGAAGAGCCTGGACAAACCTATGTCGTCTCTCAGCCGGATCACTTCATTTGACCATCCGTTTACGACTGTGTTCAAGAATTTCATTCCCCGTCCTCTGTCCATCAAACAGGACCCCAAATACTGGCCAAATTCTGCGCGGGTCGAGGGGGAAGCGGTGCTTATCGGACTGAACGACTGGAGCCCAGGCATATTGGCGTCGGACAGAGCCGCACTGACCATCGCCCTGGCGATCAAGGGAAGCGAGAAGACTATCGACAAGGATCCCGGAACATACCCCCATCCAGTCAGCACTACGGAGACTGGCGAGCCAACGCTGGCTTCGGTCGCAGTTAAAGAAATGGATGGATGGACTTCTGTATATTCCGCCGTCGCTTTTCTGCCGGCGGAACTTTTAAGAGCCATTGCGAAGGCGCGCGGCGTACCAGTCTATGACGAGTCGGGCGATGCAACCTGGGTTTCCGACCGCTATGTGGCGGTTCATGTCAACGCGAAAGGTGGCCATCGGACATTAAACATTCCTTTTTCATTCAAGAAGGCTACAGAGTTGTTTTCAGGACAAGTGATGATTGGCCCGGCACGCTCTGTTGAATGGGAAGCCCGCCCATACACCACGACACTATGGATGATAGAAAGAGAATAACGCTTTGGCTGGAGTCCTTTTTAACTGTGGAGAAGGATGAAAAATAAAATGAAAGAACAGGAGCATATCATGAATAATGCGCAACAAGCAGGACACCCCATCAATTCAATATCCATTGACGGCAAACAGGTGACCATGCATTCATCCGCATTTGCCTTCGTCGTTGACACCTCCGCCGGTCTAATGGCTGTGTCTTGGGAAAATAAATTGACTGGGCGGAAAATGCGTTTGGGTGACGGATCTGAAGTGGAGTTCGACATCGGCTTGCCGGACAACCCGGTAAAGACGCCAAAGTTACAGGTGGTAAAGGTTCCGGCGGCAGAGAAGCAAAACTCTGGTGGAATTGAGGCGGTCTTTGAACTGGAGTCTGAATATCCGAAAGCCTCGGTCACGGTGGTCTACCGTTGGGACGAGAAACAACCAGTACTAAGGAAGTTCGTCACCATTGCCAATCGCAGTGAGAGTGAATGGAATCGTCTGCTCAATGTGCGGCTTGGGACATATCAAACAGATGCGAATCTTTCCGGTGGAGAGATGAAGGTTTCGCAATCATTTAAGGCCCGAGCTCATCAGCATGGTGGACTGCAGGGATTCCCCGTTTATGCGGATGGCGAGTTCTTTCTCAGTCTGGCGCATCCGGCTGGATGCGCCACCCAGCAAAACGGCAAGATCAGCCTGCATCATTATCCAGGGATCAAGGTTATGCCAGGCTCCAGCCGGACGTGCATGGAAGTGGTATATGGAGTGAGCTCTGAAGGCAAGGGACGCGAGTCATTCGTATCCCATATCCGTAGCCGGATGCGGCGTGTCTTGCGCGGACACGATAAGCCTTATGCAATCTTTGAGCCGTTCGGGTCGAAGTTGGATGGTGAGTTTGAAGAGACGGAAAATCATCTTCTGGACATGATCGGCAAAGTAGCCGAGGGGCAGCGTGACTCGCAATGCCGTTTTGATTTCTTTTCAATCGATTTCTGGCATGACAATAAGGGCGATATAAAACAAGCTGATCCGGTGCGCTTTCCAAGTCAATTTGAGACGATCAAGGCAGCGCTTAGACCTGAAGAGATCAAGCCAGGGCTATGGATCGACAGCGCTCATTGCGGTTGGTCCATAGGAGGCAATCCGGCAACCCACCCCGCGATTGCTCAGCAGGTTCCCGCCGATTTCGGCGACCTCCCTGCATCGAAGCAGTATGAATGTTGGTTCTGCCGTGCGACTGAGCCTATCCGTTCCATGTATACGGATGGCTTTCTTTATCACATAAGAGAAAACGGGATTAAGCTTTTGAAGTTCGACAACTTTGCCAGTCAATGCTCGAACCCAACTCATGACCATCTGCCAGGTTTATACGCCAACGAAGCCGCACATGAGGCGGTCATTGAGTGTTATCAAGCACTGGATCAGGAATCTCCTGATGTCTTTATTATGCTCTACTGGGGATATCGTTCGCCATGGTGGCTACTGCATGCCGACACCATGTTTGAGACGGGCATGGAGATGGAAGCAGCCAGTCCCGGACATATGCCGGCGCCTTTCATCCGCGACGGCATCACTCGCAAAGTGGATCAAGGGCATGCGAATGCGAAGGATGTGCCGTGGTTGGGAACGGACTCGCTAGGCGTTTGGCTTTCGCATTGGGGTGGGTGGAACAGCGGGGTTGGCACGGAACGCTGGCAGGAGGGCTTCGTGATGGACATTTGCCGGGGACATGCCTTGGCCCAATCATGGAGCGACCCGAAATGGCTGACCCCTGATGAACGCCGCCAGATGGGAGAATTCATTGAGCTGATGAAAGCACGACCCCATTGCTTCACGAACTCGCAGTTAATCCTCGGAAATCCGTGTAAGTATGAACCCTACGGGTACTGTTGCACGGACGGTCAGCGGGCGTTCCTGGCGATTAACAACGGCACATGGGAAGAACGGCCTATCAAACTGCAACTCAATGGCCAATGGGGTTTGCCAGAAGGAAAGAATTGGAACCTTTATCGCTGGTATCCAAATCCGGCAAAAATAGCGGATAATGGCATGGGATTTTGGAATGAAGTTTCGATCACCCTGCGCCCTTTTCAGGTTGTTCTATTGGAGGTGGTGCCACAAGGTGAAGACCCAACGTTACGGAGGGTCTTCAAGCAAGAATCGTTGCCGGTCGGCTTTTCC
>CAIJKT010000708.1 GCA_903821255.1 uncultured Lentisphaeria bacterium
CTATTCAGTCTCCACACTCACTGCACACCCATCAGATGCTGAAAGGCGTCTCGCAAATTGCCTTTGAACATAACTGCCGGGTACAGACGGTGACGGTTTCTCCGACCAACAATCGACATGATATTGATTGGAGACAATTGGATTTTATTAACTCAGACAGCAGGGTATTGGTGGACAGCTACTGGTATTGTGATCTGTTTCCGCTGTTTAAAGAACGCGACTGTAAGTTGGCTTTTGTCGAAAACCAGACTTATAAATTTAAACTATATACCGAGTACCTAAAGAATTGGTTTGTTTTAAGCTTGAACCGTATCAGCGCGATGGAGTCGGCGGTTAAATTATTGGCGGATCGCGGTTGCCGCCGGATTGCTCTGGCACAAAGTAATCTTGAAGAAAAAGACCACCCAGTGCTGCATGGCTATAAGTCCGGATTGGCCAAGTGCGGACTCCGGTATGCCGCCTGGATAGACCCCTTGAATATCAACAATAAAATCATTGGCGAGATTATCTCTGATTTTTATAAGAAGAATCATTTTGATGCATTGCTGCTGGACCCGCTTCTAGTTTTCAAATTACGGACGCAGCGTTCATTGAATTACTGTCTTGGCCTGCCGGAAAGCGTAGTTATCATGGCGAATGCTGAGATTAACTATAACCAGCAGACGTTCCCTGCGCTTTCCAGCCTCGATTATCCATATGACGAGATTGGCCGGGTTGCAGCGCGACGGCTGCTGGAAGATGAATTCAAGCCGGGACGGCAGATATTTGACGCGCGGATTATCGAACGCGAATCAACGATGCATGAAACTGAACGGTTAGCCTTAATAACAACATAATTGCAGAAAAAGGATGTATCATGGAAAATCAGAAGCCGCATTTTACACTCATAGAGCTCCTTATCGTGATCGCCATCATAGCGATTCTCGCTTCAATGCTGCTTCCTGCTTTGAATAAAGCGAGAGATAAAACTAAGACGGCAAGCTGCGCCAACAATCTGAAACAGATTGGAATTTCAGTATGTTTCTATCTGAATGATTTTCGCTGTTTCCCCGATTTTTATGTAAAAACTCCTTTCCCTGATCAAGGCGCAGCGGGATGCTGGGTAAGAAAGCTGATTGATTTGCGTTATTCAAATGCAAAATCAAATTCATTTGGTGCTAAATATCCAAGCGAGTTTTTCTGTCCGGGCGAAATGCCCGGCCCCACATACACAACCATGGGATATGAGCCTTATGTTAATTACGCACTTAATGGACGCTATGACACGTCCGATACTTCTCCTTTGCTGAGAGGGGGTATTTCGTTAAGAAATGAAAGCCAGGTTAATAAACCTTCACTAACCTCCATGGCTGTAGATAGTGCTGATCATGCATACAATATGACACAAGCCAGTATAATTGATTACCGGCATAGCAGCGGAGTTAACAGCGCTTTTACCGACGGACATGTAGTATGGATAAAAATGCTTTCAGTGCCTTTAACTAACAGGAATGGAGTGTATTTCTGGGGATATGGCCTGGGGACATATGGAAAAGGTTACGGTCTTTAATAAAAAAAATACAAGGATAACATGTTTAAGAAAATTCCATCAGTTATGATTATCGCAGCGCTTCAATTCACAGCACCGCTTTATGCGAAGAATGAACCGCAAAAAGAACAAAACGTTTATGTTCTTTCGGAGTATGGAAAAGTAGCCACTATAAGTGAAGCGGAGGCAACGCTTAACGAATTGGCTGGTCAAGTAAAAAAAAACGGCGGCGGATTTGTTTTCATTGACAATAAAGTCTGTTCTGATTTTACTCCTAAGAATAATTATCAGAAAAATTTGGATAAAATCAATTGTATTTCCACTGGAGCCGGCGGGTATAGTGGAAGTTATAAGGATTATCCAACCGTCAGTATTATTGATATGCGCAAAGGATACATTGATGCATATCTGCCACAATATGGCGGACGTTCCACACTGAGCTCTTACAGCGGTGTCTTTGCGCCATTGGGCATACATAGAGAAATCAATCTGCCGGGCGAAAGCATGGATCCAGCCGGAGCTTTTCCGATAGTGGCCATCACCAATAACATGGTAAAAGGCACGGTCAATTTCCGTACTCCGATCATGGAAAAGGTGGAAGCCGGCAGCAACGTGCCCATGTATTTTGCCAGTACTGTCGGCTTGTGGGAGGGAGCAAAAATTGCATCCGAAAGACTTGATGGTAAAAATGAAGTTATTACCGTAAAGAAAATTTTATGGGACGGACAAAAGAAACAAAATTATATTTTAACCGATGTGACAAGGCCATACCCGGCCGGCAGTATGTTTACCAATAAATCAATCACTCCGGGCTTGAACATGGTTGTCAACAGCAATTCCGATAATCAGACTAATGGGCATATAGGAGTTTTTGTGGAAAAAAACAGTCTCGGCGATGAATTTCTTTTTCAAGGGATGTTAAGTTATTCCAGTGACGTCAGCAATGCCGGCGGTGATGAAGGAGGTGTTGTTTTCAGTGCAGAGGTAAGACAGAATTTGGAAGCATTCACCACCAAAGTAAAACGGGTGGACCGCAAAGCCAACTCTCTCTATTTTGAGACTGGCCCCAAACGCACAATGTGTTATAATTTGTCCATGTCCAGACCTGTCATCAATTTGAATCAAAAGAAATGGGTCACTGAAGGCAATGTGGTTATTGTCGCAAGCGAACGGGCGCTAAATGATCCGATTAATAAAATAAAAAACATATACAAGGGCAAAAGATATCCGGATTCCAGCAATAATGATCCGGCTTTCAAGGAAGCCGCGTTGTTTGCACGGGGCGGATTGATCGAAGGCTCGGCAGATACGCCATGGAATGAGTCGATAGTCGGCCGCTATTTTGCGCTTAACGAACCTGATGAATATATCCTGGGAGAAAAGGATTTTTATACCGGATATCATTATGGACCGCGGAACACCCCCGTCTATCGGTGGTATCAGATCGTTGATTTTAAAAAGAATTCAGACAACACTAAAGTCATTAAAATCCGCAGGACATTCAAGACGGGATTTACTGCCGGAAGCCCGATTTTAATCAATCAGGGAAATTACACTTATGACGGACATCTTACGCCGTTAAAATACATCATTGCTCCCGGAGCAGAGGTTTTCGACATATCAGAAGCCTGGCAGGATGCCAGAAACGGTTATCGGAAAGAGGCCTTCATTCCCAAAGACAGTCCTCAAGACTGCCTGAAGGTCATGCCGAACGGCGATGCTGGCACTCCCTTTGATTTTGAGCCGGGTGACCAGATTGTTCAGGCTGTAGGCTCGGAACCGTGGACGCCGCGTCCAATCCGGATTCGCATGTTCAATCATTTCCCGTCGGATACGCCTATTGAGGCCATGGAAGTGGTCAACTACAACACGATTACCACAACCTACGGCATCAATTTTACCGGTAAACCCATGAACGCTGCTCAAATAGAGAAGCGAAAAGACAAAAGGCCGGCATTTCTGAATGGGATTTACTTTCACGAAAGCAGTTCTGTAGGCGTGGGTATGCGATTTGCCGGATATGTCAAAGATGCCGCCATGCTGATGGATCAAAAGGACAATAATTATCAGCCGATAATATGGAAATATGATTTCAGTAATAAGACCACCTCTGTCGGCGTGAATCCCCGGAATGGCAATATGGAGTTAAAAGGGGGAAATTTTAGTATGGAAAATGGCGCATTGCTTAAGATTTCCGGGATTTCTTCAACGGATAAAAAGGCTTTAAATCTGCGCGGCATAAATATTCCGGTCAATTCAGACTCAAAAACTCTTACGGTTAATTTCAAAGATGCTGAACCTGATGACAATTATTCTATTTCCATACAGCCCAACTGGCCGACTATGAATTGGACGAAGTTAAAGACCGCAAAGGGGTTTACGATAGAATTTTCCGCGCCCGCTCCCGAAAAGGCAGTTATAGACTGGCAACTGATACGTTAAGAGAATCTTAACCAAATTACATAAAAGGCTACAATAAAATGAACGCAGAAAAAGTATTTTTGAGTGTACATCGCCATTCCGACTTGGTTTGGAGAAGAACCCAGGCCGGTTACGAAGAAGTCAGGGAAAAGCAGATTTTGCAAATGTTGAGTCTTTTTGAAAAATATCCGGAATACAGATTTTGCTTTGCTCAGACAGAAATTCTGAAGGCATTTATTGAATTGCATCCGGAATTTGAAGACACTATTGCAAAGCTGATCAAGGCAAAAAGAATTGAATTATCCGGGGGATTAGTGAGCATCCCTGATACCAATATGGTGACTGGAGAGTCTCTGATAAGAAATTTTATGACTGGATTAAGTTTCTGCCAGAAACACTATCAGGTTACTCCGCGGATTGCATGGCTGATGGATTGCTTTGGCATGAGTGGACAACTGCCTCAAATTCTAATGAAGATGGGCTTCCGGTATCTCTATCCCGGGCGGATGCCGGGGCTTCCGCAAGCAGGCGAATATGATTATCGCAGAGGATTTATCTGGGAAGGGCTTGATGGCTCATCCGTCATAGTCGCCAGTGAATCTGAATCAATTGATCCTGAGTCATACACGGCGAACCTTCCTGTCATCTATAATATGGAGGAACGGGTAAAAGATGTATTGACAAAAACGCAGCAATACTCCGGCAATGTATTTGCCATGTATAATCGTGAGGAGGATCTCATATGCGAAAAAGTCCTGTCCATGATTGACGAATTCAATAAAAGCGCAAATAAAAAAATTGTTTTTGCCCAGCCTTCTGATTATTTTAATCAACTTGACAGAAATAAACTTCTCTCCATAAAGGGCGAATTCAATCCGACTTTTACCGGTTGCTATAGCAGTCTTATCCGGGTAAAGCAATTGTGCCGCGAGGTTGAAAATCTTTTGATTTCAACAGAAAAACTTTGTTCAGCCACTGGAATGACATTAAATTTTAAATATCCCAAAGAAATTATTGATGCGGCATGGTACAAGTTGTTCATCGCCCAATTCCATGACGGAATATGCGGATGCCATGTGGAATCTGTTTATAATGAATTGCTGGAAGAGCTTGTTGACGTAAAAATCAAGACTCATCGCCTGGCAAGTTCTACTTTGCAACAAACTGGCGATGTTGCATTGCCGGGCAAAACGGGGCTGTTGCTCTTCAATCCACTGACGTATATTTCACCACGGATGATTACTGTTGATTCAAAATCAGAAATAGCCATCTTTGATGAGAACAACAAGGCAATTCCGGTTCAACGCGATGGAGACAAGATTTGTTTTACGTCTCAACTGCCGGAAGTTGGATTTAAGTTTTTGCGGACTGAGCCGTATCATATTAGTAACGCAAAAATCATAAATGATTTTTCCAGGAAAAAAGATTACCTTTTGCAGACCGATAATTTCAGTATAAAAATCAATGGCTCACGACTTGAAATTCAACCGAGATTTCAGGGCGGAAATATATTTGCAAACAATTTCGGGGAAATCCTTTTCAGACACGATGAAGGCACTTTAGGGAGAGAAAAATTTACCGGCCCGTATTATGGTGAAAAATACCAGGAGGAATATCTGTCAAGGATTGAAGAGGGAAATGTATTCACCAAAATAGTTTTCAAGGGCCATGTTCTCCCGAATAAACCGGGTTTCGGCAATTTCAACTATTGGCACGGCTTCGGCAGCCTGACATGGAAGAAGGAATTTATTTTCCCCAGAGAAACAACGTATTTCAAATTGAGACTTACCCTTGACTGGGAAGGGCAAAATACTAAAGTTTTTCTGTCTTTCCCGCTAAACATCAACCCTGACGAAGCAGCAGCCTGTTACGAAATTCCGTTTGGTTGCACAAAACGGAATCCTTATTTTGAAGTTCCGGTGAAGTATCGGCGTACTCTTAAAGAATTACCAGGCGGCGGCTATAAGACAGCGCTAGGGGACTGGCCGGCGTTGAACTGGGTTGATTATTCAGATCGCAAGAACGCGATTGCCATTGCAAATAACGGAACACCCGGACATCAAATGGTCGGCGATAGAGTAATCGTCAGTTTGTTGCGCAGTCCCACCGAAAAAGCCAGTAACTTTTTCCCCGGCGGTTCTTCCGCGGAAAATCGGACTCATGTGTACGAATTTGATTTTCTTCCACATGAGGCGGATGATCTTTCTCAAGCCATTGAACTGGGAATGGCCTTGAACAATCCGGCTATGTATCAGGAGATATCGGGATTCAACTCCGCACAACCGGTAAAAGGAAATCCGTTGACAAAGCCAATCATTTCAATCTCGCCATCGAATATCGTGTTATCAGCATTAAAAATGGCTGAAGGCGGCAATGGTTGGATTGTCAGAATGTATGAAGGTGTCGGTAAAGCTACCGATGCTGAATTAAAAGTGAATTTTGATGCTTTTAAATTGTATGAAACCGATTTAAACGAGAACAACAACAAAATTGTTTCTGAAGGGAAAATTACATTCAAGCCATTTGAAATTAAAACATTTTTAATAGAAACTTGATATTTGATTTTGTGTGCTGATTTATTTGGTGGCAGGGAGAAATATTTTTTAATTGAGATCAACGAAAGGTAATCATTAATTGAAGAATAGCTGGCTGACATGGGGATGCAAATATAATATGGAATGGCGAGGCTTTAAGGTTTGAATGAATGAATCATTGGCCGAAATGACCACGATTCGAGTTGTTTTGCAAGGTTTATATCTTCCGGTGAATTGGCGGTTACAACTTCACAGATACGGACATAATATTACGCACGTTGCTCTAGCATTGAACGAATCCTGTATAAAAAAGTGTCATGGGGGCGGGTTAAAACGGGCCGCCTCGGTGCGGGTTCTACTGGGCCAACTTATTAGTTGAGATGTTGGCATGTTTAAAAAGGTAGTTGACGCTTTTATGTCACAACGCTCTGATAAAGTAAAACAGTCAAAACAAGCTCGGCGGAACGATACATATTGTAGCACCGGACTTTGCCAGAATTTTAGTCGAAAAGACATCAAACTGACTCGACTGCATTTTTCAGGTTTAAAATTTATCGGGGAACGTCGGCGTAATAATAATCTAGGTTATGCCAGTGCGATTTTTTTCAGGGAGAAAATGTTGC
>CAIJKT010000709.1 GCA_903821255.1 uncultured Lentisphaeria bacterium
ACAAGGAATATCCAATGTCCAAGTAAAAACAACAGAACTGATATTTCCATTCATTATTGGTTACGCTGGCTTTAACGGCTTCTAAGACATGTTTTTCGTCAGGCAACGCCTGACTTTGGACTGCGGCGACCCTGCGCCGCTTTGGTTCTGCTGTAGAATTTCCATATTCCGGCGTCAGCTGAATATTCCTGACGTCATACCATTTCCACAGCGGCACGGGAGCGCCGCACTCCAAGGATTGCTGCGCAATCATAAGAGCCGGAAAATCACAGGAACAGTATTAAACAGGTTTAATTATTCACCGGGATCTGTGAGGATTATTCTTCTCTGCGGCATCTTCTTTCATCATGTTTATGATAAAATTTCTGAAAGAGATTTCATCGGCATCTTGATAGAAGCCAGTTATAAAGCTTTTTCTGGCTCGCCAAATGGTCAAATCGGGATTTTTTTTGACACATGGCAATAAAATATCATGAATCTCTTTTTCTGACAGAATTTTAACATCTTTTGTGTTCAAGAGTATCAGTCCGCCAGTGTCAGAGGATGATAGCAAACTGGCGTTTAATGGCTTCTTGGAATTACTATAAAAATATGCAAGATTTCCTCTAATAATTACAGTTTTATTGATAGCATTTTTGATAAAACTATAATGAATAGAAAGCAAAATTTTAACCTTATCATTAAGCACAATATAATGCTTATTGTCTCCTGTTTCTTCAATCTTTCCCTTCAGCTCAATTTCAGAACCGACGTAGGGAATTAAGTCTAAAAGGAAATAAACCTCATCTAATTTAGAATCATCAAGATTGAAAGCACTATTTACGGATTGGATGGATAATTTCTTGTCGGATTTAAGTTCAGCTTCTTTTTGCTGTTTCAATATCGAAATATAACGAGCAAAAGTAATAATATCAGCATCGTTTATTATACCGTAAAAAAGATAGTTAAATTGCTCCTTCGAATATTTATTCTGTGATGCAGAAAGCGACACGTCTGTCGGATGTTCTGCTTCTGGCGGGGGAGACGCGTATATTTTAACAATCTGTGCACCTGCAAAGCACCAATGTCCTCCAGGGACATCAGTCTCATCGCTATACTCCGTATTTTCTAGTATGCTCATATCTAAATAATTGAATGTGACTTTTCCGCTAACGACCATAAAAGGACTTATCAAATAGTCTTCTTTTTGAATTAGAGTTATCCCTTGATTCCGCAACTGCTCTTTAGAAAAATCGGAAGGTATCCCCACATTAAAATTGCCGTTGATGTAAAAGACTCCACGCTCATTTTTATAACCGGAATAAAATACTATTCGCCCATACAGTTGAATATCTTTACCAACTAATGGAGCAAGTTCCCAAATATGTTTCATCGTTTTTATTTCGGTGATTTTCTTATTGGCAAAAAGCTTATCGGCCGCCAGAGCGAAATCCTGTTCTGTTTCAGCCTTGGTTTTTTGTTCAGTCACCGCTGCCGCCTTTTTACTATGCCAGAAGAAATATGCCGGAACACCCGAAAGAGTTACGATAAAAATTGCTATGACAGAATATTTAATGTGATTGAATTTATTGTCTCGCGACATAATGGTCTCCGCCGCTGGTTGTCTGATTAAGCCACATACCTGTTCTCCTCCATTTTTTTTACTATAAGCGCGATTACCGGATTTGCAACCGGTTTTGCTGCGGGGACATATTCTCGCACGGAGACACAAAGGCGCAAAGTGGAAATAATTCAATATCCAAGTAAAAAACACAACAGCCGATCTTTTCATTTATCATTAGAATGAGTTCCGGAGAAACGGAACATATAAATCCGTGGCAGCAAATCAAGGTGTTTTATCGAATTTTGCCACTAAATCAAG
>CAIJKT010000710.1 GCA_903821255.1 uncultured Lentisphaeria bacterium
ATCAATAAAAAATTAAATAAATCAATAATTAGTGTAGGTTATTATGAAAAAGCATTATTTTATTATCGTTGAAAAAGATAAGAATAGTTGCTATGGGGTTTACAGTCCGGATCTAAGGACAGTTATGGGCGCTGGCGATACGTTCGCGGAAGCGATTGAAAATATGCGACAGGGAATGGAGAATTATCTGGAGGAAGTTGACCACGTTCCTGAAGCATCCGGTATCGAGGCAATAGAAAAGTATATTATTGAGAACTATCCGCGCTCCAGCGTCAAGACCATCTTTGATTTGGCGGTTGAGTTGCCCAGGGCTCATGCGGTACGTCTCAATATTTCTATGCCTGAAGATATTCTTTACCGACTTGATCAGAAGTTGTCTGGTAAAACCAACCAGCGTTCCCGGTTCATTGCCTATGCCGTGGAAAAACAGTTACAAGAGGCCTGAGTTACCAAAAGCCCGGTCGTAAAAGCCGGGCTTCTCTTTGTCTTTCTTAAGTGTTATCGGGGCAAACTTTGGCTTCGATGTTTGTGTGCAGTTATAATTGGTTCCCAAGTCCACGTTAAAGGCTGCCCCGGTTTCTTCTCTTCTCCACCAGTTTGCAATTCTTAAATGATGAAATATTGTATATCTCCAGAGGAGGGGTAATTAGCTGTTATCCGCTCATTTTATGCAGGAACCACTTTTAACGTCAAAAAGGAGCCGGTATGAGTACTTTGGGAGTTATCGCAATTATTGCATTTATCGTGGCAGTGATATTCTTTTTGTCGGGTATCAGAATCGTCCAGCCCACTTACCGGGGGGTAATCGAAAGACTCGGCAAATACAACCGTTTTCTTGGAGTCGGCTTTAACTGGATCATCCCGTTTATCGAGCACTCGAAATACCGTAACATCACGGAACGGATGACGAATATCGCGTCGCAGGAAATAATCACCAAAGACAACCTCAATGCCAAAGTGGAGCTGGTGGTGTATCATAAAGTGAAAAATGACGAAGACAGCGTGAAAAAGTCCTATTATGAAGTGGAGGATTACAAATCACAGATAATCATGCTCGCCCAGACTACCGCCAGAAATGTCATCGGCAATATGAAGTTCACGGAAGTCAACAGCCAGCGGGCCATGCTTAATAAACTGCTTGCTGAAACGATTGACAAGGAAATCGAAAACTGGGGCTTGAAAGTAGTCAGGGTTGAATTGAAAGACATCACTCCGCCGCAGGCTGTCCAGGAAACTATGAACAACATTATTCAGGCTCAGAATGCCAAAGATGCGGCGATAGATTTTGCCACCGCCGTGGAAACCAAAGCCGACGGCGCCAGGCGCGCGGCCATCAAGGAGGCCGACGGGATAAAGCAGGCGAATATCCTGAGAGCCGAAGGCGAGGCGCAGGCGATACAATTAGTAACCGAAGCCGCGGAAAAGTATTTTATCGGCAACGCCCAGAAACTCCGCCAGATAGAGATGGTGGAGAAATCCCTGAAGGATAACGCCAAAATAGTTATCACCAAAGACGGCATTAACCCCAATATCCTGATTGGCGATTTGCCCGTGGGAATCAAGCCGGAGAAGGTTGAGCTCAGCCGCTAGTGTTCTGTAAAGCTGGAAATTGCGTAATTTTAACGTAACCACCATGCCCAAGTTTGGGCAGCAAGGAGAGGAAAAAATGAAAACAATAATTCTCGCGCTTGCGGCAATGACCATCATCGCCGCCACCGCCAGATCAGAAGAAGTCATCAAAGAAGGCGAGGGCTGGAACCATGTGCTGGTCAATGCTTCCGGCGAGGAAACCGCAAAACTGCTCAAAGGCCTGGATTATGTGATCGTAATACCGAATGTTGTTTTTAATTGTCTTGTCAGCAAGGACGGAACGGTAACAGAGGTGCGCTTGAATAAAGATCAGGAACTCGGTGCGCCGCAGGCTGCATGGCAGAACCCGGTGCAAGTCAATGCTCCAGGAGAGGAAGCGGCAAAACTGCTCAAAGGGCAGAATTACCTGATCGTGCTGCCGGATGCGAATGTGAATTGCTTAGAGCTTATCTACTAATAAAATCATCTATACCGGATACACTGAACAGATTCGATTAAAAACAATAATGGCGCTGGCCAATTGCACAAGCCCAAGGAATGAGACCTCTTCTTTTTCATACCTCACATGAATTTTGCGAAATC
>CAIJKT010000711.1 GCA_903821255.1 uncultured Lentisphaeria bacterium
CAAAATTTCTCCCCGATACCCTCAGTATAAAAATACCACTTATTTCTTTACAACTCCTTAACCGGATAATCACATTCGGTTAAGCGATACTTTCAAAAAAAATCCCAGGGGGACGAATTAAACGCTCCTGGGATTATAGCCGCCGGCTGGTATGCTACTGGGTTGCGTATACGTACGGACGCAGGAAATTACTGTGTGCCCCGGCCGCGCCAAGCGGGAATTTGCGGTTGGTCACATGGCCGTCCACGAACAGAAAATTACCGCTGTTGTTATGCAGTGCCCGGGTGTTGTACTGCGGATTGACCGGATCATACGGCGAATTGGATGTATTGACATTGCCGCCGATTGTGGAAGCGGAAGCGGCGCCCATCAGGACGGAACCGGATGATTTCTTGACCTGCCGCTGGACCTGGCCCTGTGTCAGCCATCCCGAATATCCGCTGCCGGGAACCGGGTCGCTCGGATACTGATTCTGCGGTGTGGCGGTAAGCGCATTAAAATACATGGCTTTACCCGCGACATGGGTGCTCGGTCCGTAGCTGTAATAGTCGGTTATGCTGAATTGATTATTTCTCACAAGAGGCGCTCTGTCCGCCGGGCAGACGAAGATGCCCTTGGGCTGCGTTTGGACATTGAACAAGCCGCCAGGGGTTTTACCGCCAGAGTTGCCGACATATTTCAGCACCTGCAATACCCGGGACCAGTAATAGCCGTAAGTATTGTCATACGGTCCGGAACTGGTCATCTGAAATTCCGACGGCACCAGCCAGTCCGCATAATCACCCGCATAACCGATATACCCAAGTCCGACCTGTTTCAGGTTGCTGGAACAGGATGCCTGTTTGGCGGTTTCCCTGGCTTTGTTCAGCGCCGGCAGCAGCATTCCGGCCAAAATCGCGATGATGGCGATCACGACCAGGAGTTCGATGAGCGTAAAATTTGTTCTTTTCATAAGACCGTCTCCTTGCTTTATTTAGGTTGTTTTTTTAGTTGCCTGACTGTTTCGCCTTCGATAAATTCCGTTGGCAATATGACTTCGACACGTCCGGTATGAGTACCGGCGAGAATCTGTTTAATTTTTTCAACCGCCACTTTGCCAAGCAGGTCAAAGTCCTGTTTCAGGATGGTGGGCCGCGGCAGCAAATAAGGTGTTATACCCGGAGAATCGAATAAAATCAGCGAAATATCCTCCGGCACCCGCTTTTTCAGTAATTGCAGCGTGTACCAGGCCGGCATGGCCAGACCTTCGCCGCAAATTATGAATGCCGTTGGATTGTGAACCAGGCAGATCCTGGCCATCTCTTCGAAAACCTTCGGCAAACTGATGCCGATCAGTTCTTTCAGGAACGGGATGCCGGCGTTTTCGAGCGCCTCTTTATATCCGTCAAGCCGCTGGTTCGTACCCCAGGTCGGGCCGGGGGCCGACGCAAGATATAAGCCGATCCTGGAGTGACCGTGCTCTATCAGGTATTGAGTCGCGGTTTTAAGGCCTCCCTTGTGATCGGTGCATACATACGGAAAATCCGGAACAACATTATTGATCATCAGCACTGGCGCATTTTTAATTACCCTGAGTTTTTCAACCGACTCTTTGTCATAGGTAATACCGATTACCGCCTGCACAAAATTTTCAAACACCAGATCAATGTCATGCAGGGACACGATTTCTGTTTTGAGCCCGTTTGCCAGTGCATTTCCGACAATCGCGGAAATAATCGCGGAATCATAACTGCCGCTCTGTATGTATTTTAGCTCTGCGGCAACAATCGCGATGGTATCCCGGCGCGCGGTCACCTTCGGATTATATTCCAAACTGTTCGCCGCCTCCATCACCTTCTGCCGGACGTTATCTTTGACATAAGGACGACGGTTGAACACCCGTGAAACCGTACTGATCGAGACTCCGGCCGCCCGGGCGATATCATTGATATTATTTTTGGCGTTTACTTTCATTGTTTCTGAAAATCTTTCATATTGTCTGAAAATGATTATAATCTATTTTGTTTGCTCTGTCAATACCCCTGTTACGTTTATTTCGATATTTTCTTGAAAATTGTCAAGATTTTTGCTTGATTAAAGCATTGCAAGTGGCCGCTGAAGCAGCCCTACTGGCAGTTTATGATGGAATACATGACGGCATTGGATTTGATAACTGGATTGAACATTTGCAGAGGCGTTTGTTAATGTTTGCCAACATAGAAGGAAGGCGATCAGATATTTCAAATAACCATGTTTAATAGTTTAATATTTAATACGACCTTTCAACTGATGTGATCGCCTTCCCGGCGTCTTCCTTTATTTTTAAACCTCCAATTAGGTGTTTTCTATTCCATGAAGACCCTAATATGATTATATATCCGGAACTGTGTTTTGTCAACACTTTTTCAGCAGCCCACAGCAAAAAAGAATGAAAC
>CAIJKT010000712.1 GCA_903821255.1 uncultured Lentisphaeria bacterium
ATGTATGCGCAGGTGGATCATTCAATTGGCGGTCTGTTGCCATACATGGTGTATGGGGAAAAACATCCTGAGTATTACGCCCTTCAGAAAAATGGCGAGCGCCTTTCGCCCAAGAACGCGAGCAATATTATGAACGGCTTGGGCGTACACGTATGCATGGCAAATGCGGAAGTTAAAAAAATAGTGCTGCAAAATATGATAGCGTGGATGGCGGCAAACCCGGAGGGGAAATACTATTCGCTGACCTTCGGTGATTTTTTCGACCGCGCCTGTCAATGCGGCGATTGCCGTGCATTGCAGGGCGATGGCAATCTGACCGACAGAAATCTGAGATTCGTTGACACTATCGCCTCGGAAGTTAAAAAAGTATATCCAGATAAAATAATCACTACGCTTGCATATGCTGATACTGCCAGTCCGCCGACGTTGGTAAAATCCATTTCGGATAATATTCGCATTCTGTACTGTCCATACTGCAAGGAGATACGGAATTGTTATGCCTTTGACATTCCAATAAACCAAAAGGCGATTACCGAATTGAAGCAATGGACAAAACTGTTTCCCGGGCAGATATATATCTACGACTACCCCAGCGATTGCCCCGCACGGATGAGGGTGTGGCCGGGTTTCTATGCGACGCGTGACCGCCTGCAGCATTACGCAAAATTGGGTATTGACGGTATTGTGTTCTGCGGGCTTATGCCGGACGTCCCCGGCGAGGTCGCGGGATTCAATAGTTTTCATGACCTTTCGCGATTCGTTTTTTCAAAAATGCTGTGGGATGCCAATGTGGATGTCGATAAAACCATGGATACATTTTATGCGCTTTATTATGGCCCCGCCGCAAAATACATGAAAGAATATTTAGTAATAACTCATGCGGATGCAATCAATAGGAATTTGCGTTGCGATACAGAGGAAACGCGGAACGAACTTATGAACGCGGAGCTGTCAAAACGCTGTTTTGACCTCTTTGCGCAGGCGGAAAAAGCTGTAGCAGATACTCCGCGATATTTACAGCGGTTAAAAAAAGAAAAGTTGTATCTACTTTTTACCACACTGTCTGATCGTTCCCTGACCAGCAGAACCGGAATCGACCGTGAGATTTTTGTTAAGCAACTTGCAGAGTTCATTGTTCTAATGCGCGAATTTAAATTCAGCGCCGTCGGTTTACGCGGGGTATCAAATACGGACTGGTTCAGGCTGATATCCGGCATAACACTGTCTGGAACAAACTGGCTCTACAATCCTGTCGCAGACGCGATCGTTGCAGATCCGGTGTTGGCATTGGAATCCGGCATTTTAAAACAAGCGGTCATTACGCCTGCTGAGACCATAACTAATAAACGGCTGTCCTGGAAGATCGCGACCAGGGACATGACCGGCGGTGAAAACTGGGAGCAAGCAACGGTGAAATGTCTCCGCACTGGATTAAATGATAGAACTGAAGTTATATTCCGGCGTCCGTCGAAATTGACAGATACAAAGGAATGTTTTTTGACATTGGAGTTATTATCGGTGATATCCGGCGGTGTTTCCGCCCGGGCAGAGATTGCGCTCAACGGGAAACGTATCTTTCAAGACCCTGAGTCATTCCACACAACAAATGAAATATGGAGAACGGTAAAAATTCCGTTATCCGAAAACGATCTTTTGCCCGATGCCAATCAGTTGACGATTACTTGCCTCAATGGTCTCTGGATTCAATTACGCAATATTACAATAGTTTCAGGAATGACTGGCGCTGTTGAGCCGCAAGGTCAAAAAACAGTTCATCTATGGAGCGAGGATTTTGAAAGCGGTTTGCTTGACGGATGGCAGGCCTTTAGTGATGGAGATGTCCCCGGTGGCGTATTGTCGGCAAGTGACAGCACAGCATCTTCCGCAAGTAAATTTGCCATTAAGCTCGAAGGCTCTGGACGAATTCTCAAGATAAAAAAATATAAACCGGTCACGGTACACGATAGGACTAGATTGGAATTCGACTGGCGAAGCGATTGCGAAGACAAAATAGCTTATTTGGCGCTTACCATTGACTTGCAGGGATATGACAACCCGCTCTGGGTTTGGGGAATGAAAGATAATAAAATGGTATTAAACCCGATCAGGGGGACATGGCATCATGCGAATATCCCCGTCGCTGGAATTGCCACTGCGGATGGTTCAAGAAAACTCATGAATGGAGATGTGATAAAAAGTATGGGCATTTTTCAAGTGCAAGTCACGGGAAAGAAACATTCTTTTACGGTTGATAATCTTATTGTTACCGATGTGATGAGCGGAATTCCATTCAGTGATCCAGGAAAATGGACAGACGTCAAAGACAGAGATATGGAAAAGCCGGCGGCGGGTATCGGCGAAAGCAAAATAGCCACTAATGCGGGCAAGGAGGCAAAGCCTGCGAATAAATAACTTTCATAACCAGACCCATTACGGATTGGATTGAAGAGTAACCGTGAACCCATTGAGGACAATATGACGTGCAAAGGAATCAGTTTTATTAACGGAAAAGTCAGTAATGGAATAGTAACGTTATCTTGGTATAAACCGACTTTTCTATTTGAGAAAAATGAGC
>CAIJKT010000713.1 GCA_903821255.1 uncultured Lentisphaeria bacterium
ATAACTAGAGACCGGCATCGCCGTTTTTTCAAATTAATTTAGCCGGAAAACGCGGATAATGCATCAACGGGGTTTGGCCGACAGGCGTATCGTTTAGTAATACATATCTCGATCTTCTTCATTGGAAGATATTTCAATATCTTGCGCTTTAGTTTTTAAAAATAAGAGAGCTTTTTATTATTTTAGATTAAACTTTTATGCTTAAAAACAGTAAATTTAGCTAAATAAAGTTGACAGACAATGATATACTACAGACCCGAATGGCGCTAAGTTAAGACTGATTTTTAGCTTGTTTTATGTATTTTCTAATATATTTTATTAAAGAGCCGGAACGCAGGTCTGAAGCGGTTGGGAAATTTATCAAGAAAGATTTCTAGCATTGCAACAACTGGAATTAGTCGAAGAAGCGGCAATAATGAGCTCAAAAATCCCTAACTTAACACCATTCACTACAGCCCCGATAGACTGACGGCATAATCTGCGTAATATGATTATGCACAGCCGGAAACGTTTTCGAATTCATCTGAAGCGTCATGGCAGATACGCCCCTTTGTCTCGGAGTTCCTGCCGCAGGGCATCGGGGTTCACATTGTGGACATTGCCGTCTCCTGCTGCGGACATTGCTGATGCGATTCCGGCGGCTTCGCCGGTAGTCAGACAACAGGCCATGATACGGACACTGCCGTTTATGGATCGATCGGTGGAGATACAGCGACCTGCCACAAGCACGTTTTTCAGATTTTTGGGCGTCAAACAGCGGTAGGGGACGCCATAACTTTCTCCACTGTCGAGTTGTTTGAATGCCTTCTCATTATCCCGCTTGAGCTCTGCCATATTTTTGTGCAGGGACTCGTCATGGTACTTCCTGGAACTATGCACATCTATGGGGTACGCATTGCGGCAGATTTCGTCAGAAAAACTCAGCCTGGCCAGATAGTCGTCGATAGTCAGAAAATAGTCGCCTGAGATGCGCCGCGTCTCCCGCACCCCCAATACCGCGCCAGTAGCCGCCAGGAACGAATTGGCGAAAGCAGGGTGGAATTCCGAGAATGCCTGATGGTACTGGGCCGCCTGTTTCCGCCCGTGGATAAGCGCATTCGAAACACTCTCCGGATCGGTGTTGTCGACATCGAACACATGGCCGGTGTTGAACCCGTGTGTCCCCGGTCCGATCTGTATGGAACACGAATGTAAATCGGCAATGAGCGGATAGCGTCCCGATTTGATGGCTTTGTTGACCGGGCTGTCCTGGTTGTAGAAATGAATGCTCGGCGCTGAACTCAAGGCATATTCGTCCACGTTGGAGATGCTGAAACAGTGTGTGGCAGGCTGCAAGTCGCCGTGGATGTCACCTTTCTCAAAAGGGGCACCAGCCATGGCCGCCAAGTCGCCATCACCGGTACAGTCAACATAGACCTATGCACGGTAGGCCGCCAGACCGGCTTTATTGGATACCAGCAGTGCATCGACCTTTCCATCTTCCGACATCTCGACCGAACAAAGCTGGCTGAAAAACAGAACATTTGCTCCGGCTTGGGTAACGAGGTCGTCATAGATGCGTTTCAGGAGTTCCGGATCGATGGCCGGC
>CAIJKT010000714.1 GCA_903821255.1 uncultured Lentisphaeria bacterium
ATCAGCACGAAAATAGCATAAGCGCCCCAGACCAGATAAGTGCCCAGCGTCAGGAACGAAGCCAGCAGGCCGGAATCCGCATCTTCCAGGAAAAGCAGCCTGATCACATTTTTGACGGTTGAGAGGATGAAAAACAATATCAGCGCGGCGGCCAGACTGAAGAAAACATTCAAGATGCTGACCTGGACAAATGCCACATCCGGAAACAAATTTGATTCCAGAAATGTTTCCAGCAGATTTTGAACATTAAACTGCAGCGCAGTCCAGTAAATCAGGCCGCCGAGGATAAGCAGCCATTTCAGCGGGATCAGGATCAAAAAGATGAAAGACGCCGCTATCCTTTGCGAGGTAGTTTCCGGCTTGAATCTGGTCGCCAGCGAGGTGAGTGAAATACCGGCCTGGATTCCGATCGCCGCCAGAAACCAGACCATGGTCACCGTTATCGCCATAAACGCATAACCGTAAGCGGCCATGCCTGAACACCCCAGGGTAATCACTACAGTAAGAAATCCAAGCAGCCGGTCCAATACCGGCAATTTGTGCTTAATCATGTAATAAGCTGTCGCAATGGCGACAGGGATATTCGCCACGGTCCAAATGAGAATCAACGGGCGGTAAGTCACCACCAGCGTAAAAAGTATGCTGCCAAAGATATACAGGAGCAGCAGCGGCAGATAGAGCTTGAATACTCCTTTGTATAATTCCGGTTTGAGCCGTATTTTCAAGGTGAAAAGCAAAAATGAGATACTGATGAAAATCATTGCAAGCCGGCAGAAGAAACTGTATTCAACCACGCTTGTCCAGAAATAAGTGCCAAACATCAGCAGTCCGGCTCCAAGAAAAATCCAGCCTTGTTTCAAGATCGTGATTTTACCGGTATTGGCGGGAATCATTTTAAATTTCTGCAGTTTGTTGTAAAGCAAACGGCCAAACAGCGCAAACAGCGTTCCGCCGATCACAGCCAGCACCAGAAACTTCAGCCAGAAATCATATCCAGCCGGTATTTGCACCGACAGGTTCAGCGGGATTTCTCTGATCCATAAATAAAGCTGAAGTTTCAGCACAATTAGACAGTTGACGATATCTGACTGCGGATTAAACAGCATTTTCTTCAATACTTCATCATTGCGTTTTTTCCCGGCTTTCATTACGGCGGCAATCTTTTCCCGTATTTTCTCCGCAATATTGATTTGCGCATCCACCGGCTTAGCGATCTGGTTCAGTTCTGTAATAAATTGCGC
Organism: uncultured Lentisphaeria bacterium; assembly: GCA_903821255.1. The sequence goes on from CAIJKT010000714.1 coordinate 1,242, forward strand.
CATTTTTTTCAGGGACCCCGTTCTTTCAGCCAATTGCACCGCAGTAAAATATTGCGGATCCGCCTGCTCCAGCATTGTGCGCAATTTGTCGTAACGGTCTATTTCTGATCCCAGATAGGTTCTGGCTTGCGTAATCCGGAAAAGTCTTGCTTCAAAAAAATCATTTAAATCGAGAATTTGCTTATTGTACACCGAAATGGAAATTCCGAGAATTGCATTGTCCGGCTGCGACCACAACAGAAAATTCAATTCGCTGATCCGTTTTTCAGCGTCTTTGCATATCCTGGAAAAAATAGCCAGCCTGGCTTCGGCATTCTCTCTGTATTTAACCAGATCCTGGGTGGAATTTTCTTCCAGCCATTGATGTATTTCACCAATCATTGTTGACCAGTTCTCACGGCTGTCCGTCAATACCGATTCACTGGCATGCAGCGGCAGCACATTGAAAGCCAAAAACAGCAGCAAAAAGTAAAATCTCATAATGTCCCCGGTTATAATCAGTTTAATCTACAAATAATAAATTGAAGCTGTTTGTACTATAATTCAAATAAATCTTACTAAGATTTACGAAAAAGTCCGCTGGTCCATTCCTTTTCTGAAAAGCGGTATTCCATAGCGAAGCCGGTCTCACAGAAAACGTTTTTCAGGTTGTCAAATTCTTCATTCAGGATGCCGGCAAGAGATAGACAGCCCCCTGCCCGCACCAGACCGGCAATCAGTTGACGGTTCGCAATCAACACGCTGCCGAGGATGTTGGCGGCAACAAAATCATAACTCCCGGCGTTTTTGCAGAACTCAACCAGTCCCACAGTCAGCAGTTTGACCGCATCCGGCTCTATCCTGTTTTTCTCAAAGTTTTCGGCGGCGACTTTAGTTGCGTCCGGGTCAATATCGAAAGCGACCAGCGGAGAATAACCGAGTTTAGCGGCGGCAATGGTCAGAATACCGGAACCGCATCCGGCATCGAGAAAAGATTTCATGCCGGGAGTTCCGGCCAGCCGGTCAATCATCTTCAGACAGAATGACGTTGTCGCATGCTGCCCGGTGCCGAAACTCATACCGGGATCAATTTCGACGATCACCTGCCCGGGTTTCGGTTCGAACTCCAGCCAGCTCGGCTTGATAATCAGACGTTCGGAAATGTGAATAATGTTGAAATATTTTTTCCAGACTTCCGCCCAATCCTCTTTTTTCATCGTGAAAACTTCAATTTCAGACACACGGATGTCAAATTCTTTGCGCCATGAATCAACCAGGTTGTCTAGAAAATCTCTTGCCGCATCCGCTTTGCTCTTTTCAGAGAAATACAGAATGTGATAAGAGACTTTCTCCTGGCGGTCGGTCCAGGAACTCATTTCATAGTCATATGCGCCAAGCAGTTCCGGCAGAAGATCCGGCTCCTGCGATTCGTCTTTTATCCTGCAGCAATACAATAAATCATTCATTTCGATTATTCTCCATATATTAATAACACAAACTGGCATGCAATATACCTCCTGGAATTGTTAAAAGCTCGTTTTTTAGCATTGTTTCTATTTAAATATTTCAAAAAAGGAGTATTGTTAATGGCATTATTTATAATTTAATTAAACGAAAGACAAGGCAATGACCGCTAAAATAGAAACAATCGTCGTACTGGATTTCGGTTCACAATACAGCCAGTTGATTGCGCGGAGAATCCGCGAGTGCAATGTATACAGTAAAATTCTACCGTTCAGTGTTTCGGCGGAAACCATCCGGCAGGAGGCCCCGGCGGGTATCATTCTGAGCGGCGGCCCCGCCAGCGTATATCAGCCCAATTCTCCGAAATGCGACCCGGAAATATTCAATCTCGGCATTCCGGTGCTGGGCATCTGTTACGGCCTGCAATTAATGGTTTACACCCTTGGCGGCAAAGTCGCCAAGGGCAGCGCCCGCGAATACGGCAAAGCCATGATGAAGATTACCGACAGCAGCACGCTGTTTGCGGGGCTGTCCGGCGAAATCCAGGTCTGGATGTCACACGGCGACAAAGTGCTGGAAACTCCTGCCGCCGGGTTCAAAGTGCTGGCGACCACCAATAATACAGAGTATTGCGCGGTCAATATTCAAGGCACCAAAATATATGGCATTCAATTCCATCCGGAAGTCGTCCATACTCCGCAGGGTAAGCAGATCATCGCCAACTTCTGCCATAATATCTGCGGCTGCACCGGCACCTGGAATATGGCGTCATTCATCGAGCAGTCCGTGCATGAAATACGCCAGGCAGTCGGCGACCAGAAAGTCATTCTCGGGCTCAGCGGCGGGGTTGACTCCTCTGTTGCCGCCGCGCTTATTCATAAAGCCATCGGCACTCAACTCACCTGCATTTTCGTCAACAACGGGTTGCTCCGCAAAAACGAAGCCGACAGAGTTCAACAACTGTTTGCCGACAACTTTAAAATGATACTTTGCTACGTAGACGCCACCGACCGCTTTCTCGACAAACTGGCCGGCGTAACCGATCCCGAACGCAAACGCAAGATTATCGGACATGAATTTGTCGAAGTTTTCAACGATGCCTCCCAAAAAATTGAAAATGCCTCATTTCTGGCACAAGGCAC
>CAIJKT010000715.1 GCA_903821255.1 uncultured Lentisphaeria bacterium
AACGAACTGATGAAAAACGGCAGATTGCCCAGCGGGTCCATCACCAGGAAAAGCAGCAATGCGGTTGAAAAGATAAATTCCATTTAGCGCTCCAGTACGAGTTCACTTTGAATATAATATAATCATGTTTCGAAGATAATAAAGCAAAAAGTCACTGCGACAGCGAATTAATCCAGGCTTCGGTGTTCAATACCTGGCTGAAGCGCATGGCCTGGGTCACCAGAATCGCCCGGTGCAGCTCTTCGGCGGTGACGTGTCCGGCGGAATTGGAAAAGTCCCGGGTGCCGGTGGCGTCGGCAAGAAATTCCACCTTGAATCCGAGATGAAACGCCTGCCTGGCTGTAGTGTCGCAGCACATTTGGGTCATATAACCGCAGATGGTGATGGTATCAATGGCGTGTTCCAGCAGATACTTTTCCAGAATTGTGCCGGTAAAGCTGCCGGGATAGTTCTTCTCCAGCAGATTGAATTTGCGGCGGGTAATTTCCGGATGCAGCTCCCAGGCGTTGCTGTTTTTGACGAAAAGTTTGGCGTCCGGCTGCAAAACGGTGTGCTGGATGCAGATTGTTTGAATCGAGTTTGCCGCCGCATCAATGGCCTGCAGAATGTTTTGAAAGCTGTTTGCCGGATGAGTAACCGGCAGTTTACCGGTGAAATATTCATTTTGAGGGTCAATTACCAATAAAGCTCTTTTCATAGGATACCTCTCATTATGTATGTTGAGGGAATATAAACCGCTTCCGGGGATATGACAAATAATCATTGCAATATTTAACTGTTCAAACGGATTGAATTTTATGCCGGTTGATGTACCATATAAGCACAGACTGGAGTTTAAAATGCAGATAAAAGAATTTACCATTGAATATTACGATGAAGTATATCGTTTGTGGCAGAGCTGCGAGGGCGTCGGGCTCAGCCGGGCGGATTCAAGGGACAGCATCGCCAGGTATCTGGAACGCAACCCCGTCCTGAGTTTTGTCGCGCTGGAAGACGGCAAAGTGGCGGGGGCTATACTCTGCGGACATGACGGCAGACGCGCCAGCCTCAATCATCTGGCGGTATATCCGGATTCCAGGAAGCGCGGCATTGCAACGGCCCTGGTGGAAAAATGCCTGTCCGCATTGTCGGCGGAAGGCATTCAGAAGTGCCATATTTTTGTTTATGAAAACAACCGCGAAGGAATTGCCTTCTGGAAGAAACTGGGCTGGCTGAAGCGCACTGACATCGGATTGATGTCATTCGATATCTTATACGGCAAAGATTGCTGTTAAATATTCCAGTAAATTGCAGCCGCTTTGAACTTTTTGATTGGGCGGTTGTGAAAGACAGTTTATCTGATATATTAAAACGGGGATGAGTGATAATCATTTACACAGGAATTCAGGAGATTAGTTTATGAAGCAGGCAATATTCTTAATACAATGCCAGGACCGCAAGGGGCTTTTGTCGGAGATTACAACTTTTTTCTATTCCCAGGGATTTAATATTCTGCACTGTCAGCAGTACACCGATATTGTTGAAAATAAATATTTCATGCGGATAAAGCTGGACATGACCGGCGTGGTCACGACCAGAAAGAAACTGGAAACGGATTTTGACGAATTCAGCCGTCCATACAGCCTGAACTGGGAGGCATATTACTCGGATTGCGTTCAGAAAGTGGCGGTGCTGGTCTACAAAACTTCACATTGTCTTTATGATATGCTGGTGCACCGCAACGAAGGCGATCTGCATTGCGAAATTCCGCTGATTATCAGCAATCACCCTGATCTGGAATATGTGGCGGATAAATTCCGGGTTCCGTTCTACTGTTTTCCGATTGATAAGGAGAACAAAAACGGCCAGGAGGACCTGGTGCGCGATTTGCTGGAAAAACACCACATTGACCTGGTCGTGCTGGCGCGCTACATGCAGATATTGTCAACGGATTTCATAGAGCACTTTCACGGACGGATAATCAATATTCACCATGCGTTTCTGCCGGGGTTCAAAGGCGGAGATCCTTATCGCCGCGCCTGGGAGCGCGGCGTGAAGATGATCGGCGCCACCGCTCATTACGCCACTGCTGACCTGGATGAAGGCCCGATAATCGAGCAGGATGTGGAGCGGATCACGCATGAGGATGACCCGGACGAGTTGAAACGGA
>CAIJKT010000716.1 GCA_903821255.1 uncultured Lentisphaeria bacterium
GGGAGCGCATTTAGACGATAATTACTGGGAAGAGGCCGCCGGATATAACCTGCTGCTGATAAACAGCCATTGCGAGCGTTATGACAATTTGAATTATATCGGCCATGACAATGTCGCGGCCGCCCGCGCAATCACCAGAAATCTGATCCGTCAGGGGCACAGGAATATCGTTTATATTGGCGGCAACGAGAATATATCAATCATCCGAGAGCGATTTGAAGGCTATCAGATGGCACTGGCGGAAGCCGGCGTTCCGTTCCGCCCGGAATTATGCTTTTCAGGTAACATTGGCCGTCAGGCCGTTAACCGGATCGCGGAAGAGATAGCTGCAGGAAAGCTCACCGCCGACGCCATCCAATGCGTCAGCGACGGCCTCGCGCTGCATTGCGGTTACAATCTGATGAATCACGGGTATCGCATCCCGGAAGATATTACTCTTACCGGCGGCGACCGGATTGAAGACGAGTACGCAGCGATGACCGACTGGAAGTTCCCGTTGCCGACTTTCAGACTTAACAGCTTCCACATGGGCGAACTGGCGGCACAAAATCTGCTGCATAAAATCAATGGCGGAATCACGGTTCCAATCCGGGAATTGCTGCCGGTTGAACTGGTGGAGCCGCAAACCATAAAAGACAAAATTGAAAATAAAGCATTAAACAAGGAGAAAAGATCATGCCCGGTCCGGGAACTGATTCCGGTTTAAATGTAAGATTCACAAATCATAAAATTTGTTTTAAACAATCAACCAAGGGAAAAAAGATCATGAAACGGCAAAAAGTTTTTACGCTCATAGAACTCCTGGTAGTCATCGCCATCATTGCAATCCTTACTGCCATGCTGCTGCCGGCGCTCAACCGGGCGCGGGAAGTCGCCAAAGGGATATCATGTACCAATAACATGAAACAAATCGGACTGGCGATTTTGAGTTATGCCAACGATTTCAATTCATGTCTGCCCGCGAGTGCGAACGGTTATGGCTGGGATGAAAGGCTCTATCCGGCGGGGATTGCCAACACCGTCTATATTCCAGGCACGCTATATCAGAAATTCAGACTGATGAAATGTCCCAGCGACAATGTCGTCCGCGACAAAGTTGACTACACCGGCGCGGCGCTTGCCTCGCCTGGCACCCCCCGCAGTTATCAGGCGAACGGCTATCTGTGGGATACCAGCGCTTCGGCCAGGAGTTCGGGTTTCACGGCTGGCAGATATCTCAACTGCAAACTACCGCCTTCCAGCGCCATCAGTCTGGCTGAGCGTTTTCATCAGATCGCTGTTGTTCGAGGCGGCAACCTGACGAACATGTATAGTTCATCCACCAGCTTCTTTGCCCACCGCAACCAGTGCTCCTATCTATTTGTTGATCTGCACGTGGCGAAAATGACCACCACTGACTATAAGAAAAACTGGCGCACCTATCAGAAAGAGTCAATGCCATAATCCAACTAGCCAGCGCTATTGAATGTCTGGAAGGCTTTGCCCGCTAACTAACTGGAGCGGCGGACCAATAATAATTTGAACGGAAAACTACAAATATTCATTTGTCATCCCAAAGTTTATACAAAAAAACTGGAGATCATTTCATGCTCAATAAATACTTAATCTCAGCGCTGATGCTGACGGTATGGGCCGGCATCATCAAGCCAGTGCAGGCGGAGCTCCATGACAGGGGCGGCGGTCTGCTGTACGACGATGCACTCAACATCACCTGGCTGCAGGATGCCAATTACGCCAAGACATGCGGAGCCAGCCCTGGCGGCGCAATGGGATGGGCGGAGGCGCAGAAGTGGGTCGGCAAACTGGTTTATTACGATCCGGTGCGCAAGGTCGAATTGCGCTGCTGGCGGTTGCCGAAAGTCAAGCCGGTCAACGGAGTCGCATTCACCGGAAAATTCAGTCTTGACGGAACCAGTGATGAAGGGTATAACATCACAAGTCTGAATTCTGAACTGGCCTATATGTTCTATGTGAATTTGAAGCTTAAAGGCTATTATTCCACGACCGGCGAAGTCCAGCCCGGCTTCGGTACCGGCGGAAACGGCAAATGGGATGTCAGTGCCGATGTAGGACTGGTGAAGAATTTCCGGGCTTCAGTCTATTGGACAGGAACCGACGATGTGTCCTATCCATTGCGCAACGCCTGGATGTTCGACGCTTACTGGGGCAATCAGAATTTCTACAACAAATGGGATGTGCTGCTGGTCTGGCCGGTTCGCGACGGCGATGTCACCGCCACTCCGACCGCTCAACAGGATGAACCGAAAAGGTAAAACTTATGGACATTATCATGAAAAGAATACGAACAGAAACAAATTGCATATTCAACAAGGTTGCCATTTTGCTGGCGGGCTGTGTCTGCCTGTCCGGCGCCGCTCAGGCGGCGCTCCATGACCGCGGGGGCGGGTTGATTTATGATGACGTGCTCAACATCACCTGGCTGCAGGATGCCAACTATGCCAAAACCAGCGGTTATCATGCCACCGGCCGAATGAGCTGGCAGGAGGCCGACAAATGGTTAAGCAATCTTGTTTATCATGATTCTGTACGCAATGCGGATCTGCGAGGCTGGCGGCTGCCGAAGGTCAAGCCGCTCGGCTCTGAATTCAGTTATCTGTTCCGTACCGACGGCACCTCCGATGAAGGATATAATATATCCGGCACAAATTCGGAATTCGGGTACATGTATTACAATAATTTAAGGTTGACCGGCTGGTATCTGAAGGACGGCAAACAACATCCCGCGGCCTTCGGCGTGCTGGGTTTGCGCTCGGCGGTATGGTCCGGACAGGCTGATATCGGCATCGTGAGAAATCTGCAATCCTACATATACTGGACTTGTTCAAGCAATACCCCGGCTCCGGCCGGCAACGCCTGGATTTTCGTCACCGCCGAAGGCAATCAGCGCGACGGCATGCCGCATCCCAACGAAGGATTTGTCTGGGCCGTGCGCGATGGCGACGTCGGCGATTCGCCCAATATCGTCAAGTCCAAACAGGTTAATCTGCAGGCCGCCAGGGATGTCGTTATCAACACCCCCGGACTGATTTCATTCTGGACATTTGGCGAAGATAACGACGAAAGGCGAAAATCGATTGGCACCAAAGACGTTTTCCCGCTAAAAAATACTGGCGGGGAAATACCACGAGTGGGGGGCGGGCCTTTTTCCGGATACTCCGCAGAACTTGACGGCAAGCATTACTTCCTGATTCCCCGCGCCGAACTAAGCTCGCTGAATATCTGCGGACCGCAGGCTCAGGTAAGCATGTTCGCCACGGTACGACTGAGCGAGTTGAAAGGCGGAGCCACTATCGCCGGAATCTGGAGTGAGGGCAACGGCGCCAATGACGATACCGGCACCCGCCAGTATGCCATGCTGCTCAATATGCCGACCTATGGCGGTACGCGACAGCTCACACCGCATATATCCAGCGAAGGCGGCGTAACACGCCGCGCGGACGGCAGCGCCCTGCCATGGTGCGCGGATTACGCGGCCAGCCGTTCCGAAGTGCCGGTCGGCAAATGGGTCACGCTCGGTTTTACCTATGACGGCAAATATATCCGGGCATATTTTAACGGAGTGATGGAAAAGCGGGAAATCAATACCTGGGTTGACAAGCGTGATGACCGTTACTTTACCAGTGAAGGCCCTGACGGCGGCTCCAGAGGGGTGAATCCATACTATCACGGACGCGGCATCTTCGCATATGACAAGAAACTGCATGCCAGATCCAAACCGGCTGGTCCGCCCGATTTCACAATCGGCGCACGTTATTGCGGAGGCATGCTGAACGAAGCGTTAAAAGGACAAATCGGAGGACTGGCGGTCTTTAACCGGGCATTGACGAATGAAGAAATGAAGCGGCTCCACGATGCGGCAAACATCGAAGCTTTACAGTAACTCTATAATATTGATAACAAATTAACAACAAAAACAGGAGTTGTCACATGAAACGTATTAACTTGA
>CAIJKT010000717.1 GCA_903821255.1 uncultured Lentisphaeria bacterium
GTACATGTTGTCAGGATGCCCTGGTCTGATACCTTCACTTGTATAATAGCCGTGAGGATCACGTCCAGTCCAGTAATAATCAAAACATGCTCCGATTCTCGAAGGTTTGAAATATAGCATGCGGTCATTCACCTCAGCCCAGCCGATATTGGCGGCAGTAAGGTTGGCGGATTTTCTTGTCCCGATCATTGAAATTTTAGCGCCATTCAAACTCGTGTATCTGACCGTCGGAGATTGCGCGAATATCGCGGATGAATCCCAGGCTGCGTAATAACTGCGAAATGCAGGACGGGAGTTGAAAACACCTGCATTTTGTTTCATCCAGCTGTCACAAATTAATCTTCTTTTATTTTCAACCGGAGATTCCTGACAATAATTAAGCATGGACGTGTTATACATAAAAGCGCTTAAGTAGCGGGTACAGCTGCCATTATTATCACTGGGAGGCAGATAATCCCGCCAATCATTAGTGTACATATGCAGACTGAGTACTATCTGTTTAAGATTGCTCGCGCATTTTGCTGTCCGCCCTTTCTCTCTGGCTTTGTTAAGCGCCGGGAGCAGCATCGCCGCGAGTATGGCTATGATTGCTATCACTACAAGCAACTCTATGAGTGTGAACAACTTACAGCTTTTGATCTGTTTCATTCTTATCATCTCCTTTTCGTGGTTTTATTATTCTTGTTAGAATCTGCTGGTTGTTCTGCGGTCATACGGATATCAACTAGTCCGCGCTGATGCCGGCGGAACCCAATCCAGATCGTTATATCAAACTATTTTATACATTGCAATAACAACTCCAATGCTAATAAATATACTCTATGTGATTAATTATAAGCGATAAATTCAAACAAGTCAACAGGCAAACTATATACAATGAGTGATATAAGCATTCATCTTGTGAGAATATTAATAAAGCCTCCATGCATACCACTCTGAATTAATAGTTAAACAATCTAAAATAAACATTGCTTTGCGAACTTTATCCGTAAGCTGCTGCAGTTTTAAAGCGTCAGGCATGATTACCGGGGGATACTGGCTGACAATGCAATGTGTTTTTATCTTTAACAGAGTGCTAACTATATTGTTTGTTGATAAATTCTCTCTCAATTGCAACTGCGCCTAAACCGGACCAGCCGCAAAAGTCGCGCATCGCCGGACTTCCAGGAACAGGAGTTTCCGCGGCGAGATTTTCCCAGAATGTTCCTGTATTGTCAAAAACAGTACGCACCGCACGGTGATACTTGACTGCCATATCGAGCGCAAGATCTTCAGCCCCTGCGGCGCGCAATCCGCGGAGCACCATATATGTGGTTGGCGGCCAGCTGCTGCCCAGCCAGTAACCACCGTCCGGCCTGTAGTCAGGATCATCATACGCTAAACTCGGGACAGGTACCGGACGTGCAAACTTGTTTGGATCTGTAAGATGTGACAGCAACCCTTCGAGCCGGTCTTTTGGAACAATACCGGCCAGCAGCGTCCAGTACGCCCCGATATGTAAGCGCTGGACTTGGACTCCGTTGCCAAGATCAAAGTAGAATTGGTGTTTGTCATTCCAGCAATATTCATTAATTACATCACCGATTGCAGCATGCTCACGGGAGAAAAGCCTGGCATCCGTTGGCGCTTCAAGCAAGGTTGCCATCTTTGACAGACAGTCAGCATTAAAGGCCATCTGGGCGGACATATCGATATAGCGGGCTTGCTCATTCCACATACTGCCCGGAGATTTATCTACTTTCTCGTGAAACCAGTTGAGTACCGATGGATGTATTTCTTTCTTACGTAAGATCATGCAGTCATTGCTGCCGGTGAATTCACGGGGCCATCGCGGAAGGTTGTCCATCCCTGAGCCCCAGGGGTCTCCAATAAAAAGACCATCTTTTCTAGAGAAGTAGTTCATGCAGAAATAATGATGTTTTTTCAGGTAAGGATAAACCCGGTAAAGCCTTCCTTTATCCCCGGTTAAACTGTATAAATCCAGTTCAGCCCAGGTTAGCACTGGCGGTGCAAATGAGATTGGATGGTGTTTAGGCCATACCGGCTCCCCGTCTACCGTATATTGCCGGCAGATAAAGCCATCGGCATCTTGAAGCCGGTATAGATTGTCAAGAGACCGTTCCACATGCAGCTCCTTGATCGCATATTTTGCCCACATTGCTGTGAAAGCAGTGTCCCACAGGAATATACCATCAAAGTCTCCTCCTGTTCCAAGTCTCGGAGTCAGAACTTTTTCGCCAGTTCCCGCAAAATTCATTTTATTGAGCGCGATCCTGATTGCATCACTTTCCATAATGATTGCCTTTACGGTGAAAATTTAAATTTCATATTTTTACTATACTTGCTGCATCATGTGCGGATAATTAGCATTTCTGAATTCAGTTTTCGGGATTTATCTGACACCTTACTCCTCTTTTGAAACTTAACCACAGAGACACAGAGAAATCCTTTTTCTTCTTTGATCTTTTTGATCTTTCGCTTCTTATTTGATAAAACTGCGGGTACCGCAGTCAAACGCGGACTCCTGACTCCAACTCATTGTGGATTGCGGGCAA
>CAIJKT010000718.1 GCA_903821255.1 uncultured Lentisphaeria bacterium
AAGAAAAGCCGGATAAGTGCGCAGCCTAATCACAAAAAAACGTGTTTCTAAGTCCGCCGTAAAGACTGAGGCATTACATTTTTATCATCTTTTTTTGCCGTTTTACGAGTTTATGTATTGACAAAATCAGCAACATCACATAATATAAATGTATAGTCTTTTAAATTTGTTTATAAAAAAAATAAACAAACGACAAATAAGACGGATTGCATGAATCGTAAGAAGCTGAAAATTAACGCTGTTCCGGTGAACGGGGCGCTGAAACTTGAGTTCAAGTCTTATAAAGTAACAATGGTTGTATTTTAAAGAATCTGTTTTAAACTAACCCAATCTAAGGATGGAAGAGAAATGAACAACACAACAACGACGAACGGAAATTTCAGGGGCCATTTTTTCACACTCATTGAACTCCTCGTTGTGATCGCCATCATCGCGATCCTTGCTTCAATGCTGCTGCCTGCACTGAATAAGGCCAGAGAAAAAGCAAAAGCGATCAAATGCTTAAGCAACCAGAAACAGATCGGGACTGCAACCATGATGTATATGGACAGCAATAATCAGTATTATTACTGCCCCAATGTTACAACGACATCCGAAGCGGGCGATCCGGCAAAAGGCAATAACGTGCTATGGACTATACGCTTGAAGCTGGACAAATATGTGTCAGCATATAATATCTTCTATTGTCCGTCAAGCACTATCGCCGATGCTGCTCAAAATGACTCAAAACCTGCTAACCTCTCGTATTCCTACGGCTCACCCTACATAAATTCGGCATCTGCCGGTTTCCCTGCAATTTCAATGAAAGATCAGAGATATGCCAAAGTCGGATTCTCGAAGCTTGTATTAGTGGGATGTTCCTGGAGTGTCGGTGCCCAGATGCCTTCCTTCAGAATGATCTTCACCAGCAGCGCCAGCGAGACTTACGGACGTCCGTGGCTGGTTCACGGCAACCAGGTTGATCTGTTGTTTGCGGACGGCCATGCGGCGGCAAAGGGCATTAACGAACTCAAGCAATTCTATTGTCCTCAGAGTGGCAATGTTTTAGCAATCACCGGCGCGGCAGACAAGAGCGGCAGCTTCTACTACAGCCTGTAACTGCAATAATAATCAATGTAATTAAAAGAAGGGTGGTCTGGTCATGTTGAAGAAAAGTATCATTTCGCTATTGCTGACGGGATTATGCTGTTACGGAATTACATCTTTAGCAGGAACTGATGTCGTCAAGTCATCCGCATCCGTAAAAGCCGACGCCAGGACTCTTTCATGTCCGGTGTCAGTGTCAAAGGGATTATCAAGATCCGTTTTCAGGCGCATGGAAAAAGATGCGCAGATGGAATTTAATATTAAAAACATGACCGGTAAAAAAATAGCCAGTGTCAATGTAAAATTTTTTACTGCCAATGCCATTAACTTCAACCGGCAGCTAAAGGAGATAGACCCTGGTAAAGAAGAGAGCATAATATTGAATATTCCGGCGGACAGAATCCGGGCTGACAAGTACGATTTGCTTTGCACTGTGGAAGTCCCGGGGTATGCGGCTTCAAATGAAAAATTTGAATTCCGTATCGTCAACAGACCTAATCCGGAACAATTTCCTGTCCTGATGTGGGGCGGTATCCCCCGGACCGGCGGCGCGGAGAAGCTGGCGGAGATCGGGTTTAACCGGGTGTTATATGTGCTGGACAGCGGAATTGATTTCAAATACATATATGAGAATCCGGCCGCAACTAAACCACTCCCTGATAACAGCAGAAAAGCTGCCGAAGTCATTAGCCGCATTGATGATGCAATGACAAACGGCCTGGATGTCGGCATTAAGTTCAGCGCTGCTCCCGCTCCCGGAAGTGATCCGGAAAATATGCGGCATAACAGGGACGGCAGTCCGCAGAACGCAGGCAAGAAAAATAAAAATCTATGTCCTCTTCTTCCGCAAGTCAGGGAATTCTGCAAAAGATCGGCAAAATTGTTAATGCAGGCATACGGCCCCAACCCGGCGTTCTCATTTGCCGTTCTGAATACCGAAGTACGCGATCATTCTTTACCTTGTTTTCATGATATAGACAGGGAAATGTATAAAAAGGCGAGCGGTGAAAACATTCCCGATATAATAAAAGGTATACATGTTAATTACCGGGCAATTCCGGGCTTCCCTAAAAATCGTGTAGTTGATGACAATCATCCCGTTTTGAAATATTACACATGGTATTGGAGACACGGAGACGGCTGGGTTGATCTTAATGATCTTATCAATGAAGAGATAAAGGCAAATAAAAAGGATTTTCTTACCTGGTTTGACCCTGCGATACGGGTCCCCCCGCTATACGGCTCAGGCGGCAAGCTTGATATGATCGGCCAGTGGATCTACACCTGTCCGGATCCCATAAGAGCAGGTATGACGGCCGATGAGCTTATTAATATGGCCGGAGGGGCTTCCGGAAAACAGCAGATTTTCCAAATGATATCGACGATATGGTATAAGAACCAGACAATGCCGTCTGTCAGGAAAGATGAAACCACAGATCCGTTTCTGCTGGATCACATAGGAGAGACGGTTTTCATTACGCCGTCCCCTGCTCACATCAAAGAAGGGTTCTGGACGGCTGTGTCCAGGCCGGTTGACATGATTGGCTATCATGGACTGGGATCACTGGTGCCGGGCGAGGCGCACGTATATAAATATACTCACCCGGATACGGCGCCGGCTTTGGCAAAACTGCATAATGAGATTATCAAACCTTACGGACCGATGTTAAAAAAACTGCCGGACCGTAAAAACGATGTTGCATTTCTCGAAAGCTTTACAACTCAGGTTTTTACCGGGAAAGGATCTTTCGGATGGGGCACCGGACCGATTGGAGCGCGGTGGCATGCCTGTACCTATGCAGGATTGCAGATGGATATAATATTTGAGGAAACGATCAAAGCAAAAGGTCTTGACCGGTACAAAGTCCTTGTGCTTCCCGAATGTGAGGTATTATCTAAAAGTGCTTTTGATAAAATCGCGGCTTTTCAAAAACGAGGCGGGATTATCATCGCGGATCAGAACCTTGTGCCGGATATAATTCCCGACATCTTAATTCCGGCAACGGATGTTCCAAAGGATGACGGGAAGAAATATAAGGCGGAAAATCTTGCTGCCGCGGATGAAATCAGAAAGAAGCTCCGCTTAAAATACCAGCCTTATGCGGAAAGCGAAAACAAGGAAGTTGTTCTCCATGTCAGGCAATATGGTGACGACGAATATGTTTTTGCCGTCAATGACACCCGCGAATTCGGCGATTATGTAGGTCAATACGGGCTTATCATGGAAAACGGAGTCCCCGCGGATACTTCCATAAAAATAAAAAGAACAGGTGTTGCGGTCATCGACATACTTGCAGGCAGGGAAGTGGCGGCGACAACTGAAGGTGATTATACCAGATTTACAGCATCTTTCGGCCCCGGAGCAGGCAGAATTTATATGATTACAAAAAACAAGCCTGCATCCATACAACTGAACGCGCCGAAAACTGCTGAAAGGAATAAGAAGATTACAGTTGACGTAACCGTCAACGGTCAGGATGGCAAACCTCTGCCATCACTTGTACCGATAGAAGTCAGCATTACCGACCCTGCTTTCAGGTCTGCCGAGCCTTCCGGCTATTACTGCGCCGTTAACGGCAGGGCAAACATAACTCTTGATATTGCGGAAAACGACAGGACAGGAATATGGGAGGTTGTGGTGAAGGAACTTGTGACCGGACTTACGCAAAAACTTTATTTCTCTGTGACGAAATAAGAACTGAATCTTATTCTGAGAGCAAGTAATAAACAGATATGCATTTGACTGAAATGACCACAGTGTGCAGTGTTGGAGACGCACATGCCCTGTAAAATTATAGAAGGAAATGAAGATGAACAGAACGTTAAAGACATATAATGAGACTGCGGATGTTGTTGTAGTTGGCGGAGGAACCGCCGGGGTTATTGCCGCTGTTCAAGCATCCCGGGAAGGCGCAAAGACCATTTTGGTGGAAATGACCGGAAAACTCGGAGGCACCATAACAACCGGCCTGGTAAGTGCGCCGGCTTATTTTTATTCCCGTACCAGACAGATAATAAAAGGCATAGGCTGGGAACTGATTTTAAAAAGCAAGAAACTGGACAATATTCCGCTGCCTGACTTTTTAACACCTAATCCAACGAGGCCGAGTTACCATGTGCCGGTCAGTCCGCACATTTACGCCCTGGTTGCTGAAGACACATGCCTGAAAAGCGGCGTCACAATTCATTATCATGAAATTGCGGTCGATATTGAAGACAAGGAGAAAGAATGGATTCTGACGACTGCGGGGAAAAATGTAAAGCGGATAATCAGAGCCAGAGAAATTATTGACTGCACCGGGGATGCGGACATCGTCGGAATGCTCGGACTGGAGCGGCTTAAAGGAGAAAAACGTCAACCCGGAACTCTGATATTCAAGATTGGCGGATATGACGTTGAGGCGCTGGATAAAGAACTGGTTGAAAAAGAATATCAGAAAGCGCTGGCGGAAGGGAAAATTCAGAAAGGCGATTATTGTTTCAAGGATGAGCCGTTCATTGGCTTTCTGAACAGCGGCGGCTTTAATCAGCAACATTTGATTAATGCAGATTCATCTTCAGCAACAGATCAGTCCGATGCTGACATCAAGGCCCATCAGTCCCTGCTGAGATTGTTCAATTTTATAAAGCAGCTTCCAGGCTGTGAACAGGCAACGCTTGATTTGATGGCCGACTCTGCCGCCATGCGGGAAACATGGCGGATCGTTGGAGAAGAAACCGTGACGTATGGAGACTATATGAGCGGAAGAAAATTTGATGATGCGATAGCTTATACACTTTATTTTATTGATGTGCACCATGAGGATGGAATACTTCATGAATTTCTTTCATCTGACCGTGTTCCGACGATTCCTCTCGGCGCGTTAATTCCTAAAGGCGGCAGCAGGATAATGGCGGCCGGCCGATGCATATCAAGCGATCAGGCGGCTTTTTCCGCCTTGCGGGTTGAATCCTCCTGCATGGCCATGGGCCAGGCGGCCGGAGCCGCAGCCGCCCTGGCGGTAAAAATGAAAGTGCCTTCGCGTGATGTCCCGCTGGCAAAAATCAGGGCTGTGCTAAAGAAACATGATGCCATTGTTCCATGGATTGATGATTTAACCGTTCAGTGTTCAATTCCGCGTACCGGCAGGAATTTCAAAAAACATCATGCCATATCTGATGAAATTCTTGCAGTAAAATGACTGACGGACGCAAATCTCGACCGCCTGCTGTATATCTGTGAAAAAACAACTTACAATTAGTTTTCTCCAAAACCCGGGGCGCCGGTCGTCTGACCG
>CAIJKT010000719.1 GCA_903821255.1 uncultured Lentisphaeria bacterium
AAAAAGCCGAAACTGGATTTGCCTTTTGCGTCATGATGTGTAACTTAATGACCCTGTCGAATGCATTTCGGCACAAGTGGATCCGTAGCTCAGTTGGTTAGAGCAGGTGACTCATAATCACCGGGTCGCTGGTTCGAGCCCGGCCGGATCCACCACTTTTTTCCTCAAACAAGCAATTCTACGCCTCTCCTGACTATTCTTGTAAATTCCTGTTTTCTCCCTTAAAAACCGCCAGTAAGCTAACTATAAACTATCATGTCTTGAGGAGAGAATATCTATACTGAAATTACTGATCCCGTGATATATTTGTCCGATTATATGATTGAAGATTTCCAGCGCCGGCTGGACGGCAAAACGTTGAAATATACAGTAAATCCGCAGAAATCTGCAATGCGGGCATGAACCTGCCAAATTTATTTTTTCCCAACAAGCCCAACTTCATCAAAGTGGATTTTATTGCCGGTGCCGCGCAGCGCATCCTGAAGCGTTGCAACGGGAATATCATCCGGTGAAACTCCGGAAGCGGCAGCCAGTGCGGCAGCGGTTCCGGCGGCTTCTCCGGTCAGCGCCGCAGAGGGAATTACCCGGGTGACTTCCCAGGCATCCTCTTCCGCAGCGGTACAACGGCCGGCGGCCACCAGGTTCTTCAAACCAGCAGGCAGCATGCTGCGATATGGAATTTCCCAGACAAATCCCGGTTTCCGCCAGTCCGCGGCCAGCCCGATTGAATCGTCGAAATGGGTCCAGTCCTGACCATCCTTGAGTTTGTATTGCGCGGGAATATGGCGAGTGGTGCGGAATTGCGCCATTGACGGCAGAGTAAGCGGAAAGAGTGTTTTACGGTCTTTTTTGCCAGTACCGTATTCGCTTACAAGCCGTTCGCGGTATTGCGCCCGCCCGTCAAGGATAAAGCTGCTTACTTCAGAGCCGTCAATGCCGGATGGACCGCGCTTCTTGTCCCAGGAACTGCCTTTGACATACGTGGCAATATTCTCTACCGAATTATTCAGACGCCACTGTGCTCCATTTGCATATTCAAGCGCCCAGAAGGCAAGGGCGTTCTGCGCCGTCGGGCAGACCAGTCCCGCCTGATGCGCGATATCGGCATCCCCGGTGGCATCGACGAAGCATTTCGCCGAAATGCGGCCGCGACCGCTTTTGTTCTCCACTTCAACCGCGGCAAGACGGCCGTCATGAACATTCGCGGCACAGACGAGTGTGTCAAACCAGATATCGACTCCGGCATTGGTGAGCAGCTCATCAAGCGCAATAACAAACGAAGCAGGCGAAAAGACCACCCGGTATCTTTTTGCCTCTTCGGCCTTGCGTCCTTTTTGCCATTCCGGCACATCGCCCGGCCCGTATTTTATGCTTGATAGCAGGAGTTCTTCGGTGATTCCGAAGGTGACTTGCGTGCCGCTGCCGTCGCAGAGCGGAAGATAGATGAAAATTATACCGGCAGTGGCGAGTCCGCCGGTGAAAATAGTTTTCTCAATGAGCGCAGTCTTCTGTCCGCGCCGCGCCGCCGCGATCGCCGCCGCCGCACCCGCGATTCCGCCGCCGCATACCGCAACATCATAAGATTTTTCAAACATGATCAGCTCCTGTTATTTCGTTGTATTAATTTTACAAATTATTTTTTCAGCGCCTGCCATGACGGTGCGCATAATCCCGCTTTCGTCCGCAAAGTTGACATTATGCAGGTGAAATGTGATTGCGCCGGTCATGCCGCCATCCGGGGTCCGCACCGGAATGCCTGCTTTTAAGTCCGTCCGCGGGGTCAGCAGCGGCGTTTCGGCATATCCATTTTTCCTGGCGGCAGCCAACTGCGCCAGAAATTTATCCATACTGCCCCAGGCGCTTAACCCATGATACTCAAACGGATTTCGGGAGCGCAAACTCAACAGACTTTCCTCCGGGGCAAAAGCGAAAAACGCCAGCCCGGCTACGGTAAAATATGGATTCAAGCTCATGCCGTCCGGATATATCGCTTTGCCGGGATTCGCCGGGTCAAAGCGAAATCTGGCGATAATATCGGCATTGCCCAGTTCTGAATAATAAATCTCCGAGCCGGGATATTTCAGATGCAGTTCGCGGAGTTCCTTTTCCACAATCAGCAGGTAGCTGTTTCGCTTTTGTCCGCCCGCCAGCTTTAATATCATGTCGCCGATGATGTATTTGCCGCTGTCTGTTTTTGCCAGCAATCGTTCATTAACCAAAGTATCTGCCAGATTGAAAATCGTATTCCGTTTCATTTCGCAGGCACGGGCAAGATCACAGAGGCGTATTCCATCCCCGCTGTCCGCCACCAGCCGCAAAATCTTTGCCGCCCGTTCCAATGACTGTATCATGAAATTTGCTTGTTGTTCTATATTACGGAACACATATTCTATATTATAGTTATATGATAATTCAAAAGCACCGAACTGTCAAGAGTGGATTAACAAAAAACATGAAAACGATAAAGAGAAATCGGCACGGCATTTAACAGGGATAGACAGGATGTACAGGATTTTTTACAAATGTTCCATTTTACCCGATAAAATCAAATCACGGTTTCGATTTTAACTCCCGTTTCCATTCTGAGTTACGGGTCAGGGTAAAATTGTCATTCTTGACGCTGTAGCCGAAAGCCTTGCCGTCCAGCGGGTCCGCCGGAATTTCCGGCAGTATCACCGGAACCAGTTCCTGTAATGACGCCGGATACTCTCCGTGCTCACACTTATATATCTTCAGCGCCAGCCCGATTTTTAGCATCGCCTGCGATGACCTAGTATTGAATAAATTGCGCAAATCAAAACTTAACAGCAAATTATACCCGCGCGGGTAATAATTATCAACGAACCGGTGCAATTCCGGCGGCAGTACCGGCATTTCCCGGATTTTCAGCATTTCATGCCGGACTTTGACACTATTATTAATATGGTATGCGAAATACCTGGCAACCAGCGGATAACCAGCCAGTAAATCATTCCATAGCAACATTTTGTATAAATAATTATCTTCGCAAGATCTCAATTTACCTTCATCAAATCGGCATTGCAATTTAAGGAGAGTGGAAAAATAATTGTATTCCGGTTCCATGTCCGCACTAATATAATTAATCGGATGCTGATTCAAATAATCGAGCATTCTGCAGTAACTGGCGGCAAAAGGGGGATTGTCCGGCCCGATTTTAACGGCCTCGGTAATCGTGTCTTCTACTATGAACCGTTTTCTGATAAAGGAGTAATGGAATTGCTCATTGTTGATTATTTGCGCAAGCTTCAGGCTTTTCTCTATTTCCGGCAGAATTTTATCATCCTGACCGTTTAATTTAAAAACACAAGCACGGGCGAGGATAAATTCAGCTAGATGATTCATCTCAAACTCAAATAATTTTATCTGCCTTTGCTCGATTTTCGGCACGAAGCGGCACTCCGGATAGGATGCCGCCTGTTCAAGCATGGCATAAATCTGTTTACTTTCCGGAGACTGGACAAGGTCAATCAGATGTTGTCTGGATTCAGTCGATGCTTCTTTAGGTTGAAGAGATGCCAGTGCATGCCAATATAAATCTGTGTTTTGCGCATTGAATCTGTTCAGCATTTTATAAGCGCTGTAATATAGATTGGCGGCATTACGTTCTTCCTGAACAGGCGGCAATTTCGCCAGTAATTGCTCAGGTTCACATAATATCCCGGCGGCGGCGGCATCGCGTTCAGCCTGACGCAATCCGGACTGTCCGGCGGTGACAGCAATAATCCACAACACAATTGAAATCAGAACCAGCAAGCCGATGCAGGCTAATAAAGACTTCAGATACTTTTCACCTCTAATAATTTTTCTCGTCCATAACAGATACCCCAGCGGCGGCAGAAGAATTATGCCAAGACTTAAAAATGACATTCCTGCAAGACCAGCGAGATAACCTGGAGTTCCTTCATAATATCCTTTATAAGAAAATTTAGTTACTTTCTCAATAACATATTGAATCAACAAATCATTACCCAATAAGGCAATTCCGCTCATCATCCCCGGAGCCAACAGAAACAATAGCAGCAATGTTGCCAAGATCGCCACTCCCAATGCAATGGGCCTGCGAGTTTTCGGCATCATACTCGCGATGAAAAAGAACAAGACATAAATTCCAACGGCAACACTCAAAATAATGATGGTGTTTTCATAGTAAATTGAGTCTGACGGAACGCCGGCATGAATCCACCCTATAGCGAATAATGCAAATATCGGGAAAATGAACAGTATCAATCCGGCGACAAATTTTATCCAGTAAAGCCTTCCCTGTCCGGAAGAAGCAAGATGTTTATCAGAATTATCCTGTCCGGCAGAATCCATCAGCAGATTTGGCGCCATGACGACAGGAATGCCGCAGTATAAAATCATCATTGTCAATAAATAGAATTCATCGTAGTGTGTGGCATACTCATTCTGCAAATACTTAGTAATAAATATCCATACAAGGACTAATAAAACTTCGGCCACAAATAAAAACAACAGCGACCATAAGTGCTGTTTCCATTCGTTCAGGATTGCGCGTAAAAAGGTACTCATGCCGTTTTCCTTCTTTCGATCCATATGGATCTACCGCATCAATATAGACTTTTAGTCGTCAAATGCAATCCATGACATCCGCGTCTTCATCCCTGTTAAAAGCAAAAATCCGCCAGGGCAGATTGCCCGGGCGGATCATAAAAAACAGGAACGCTGCGGAATTACTTCTTCAGGCCGTTCATCAGGACTGCGATCTGGGACTTCTTGTTCGCTACCTTGTTGGGATGGATCACCCCGATTTTGGCAGTTTTGTCCAGAGCGCTGAAGTAATCCTTCATGAGTTCACCGGCTTTTGCGGCATCAGCTTCCTGCACGGCGGTGCGGAATTTCTTTTCGACAGTCTTCAGAGTAGTCCTTCTGGACTTGTTTCTGATCTGATCTTCTTTGCTGGTGCGCAATCTCTTCAATGCTGACTTATTTTTTTTGTTATTCGGCATCCTTAAAACCTTCTGTTATGTTTATTGAAAAATTAAGTTTCCATAATTAATATTAATGACGGGTCCGAAACAATAAGACCTGACAAAGCCAATAAACATTACACGCAAACAAAAAAAATCAAGTAAAATCCGGAATAATATGCACTTTTTTTCGACATTTATGCAAGAAAGAGGTTTTGAGAGACTCTGAAACCGGCGGCGGCGGATGCGATGAAATTATTCAAAAATAATCTTGATAGTTGTAAATACTGGTTTATATTAAAAGCTGAAGCATATCATAGTTTAGATGTAGATCGCATTTGTGAAGTGGGTGTTGTTCGACCCGCTTTTTTTATTGATTTTTTATTTTGGTTTGAACTGGACACGGCAACATTGAACACGGAAGCAGAAAGGAACAGGACATGAGCAACGAATTACTAACGATTCTGGAATATATTGAGCAGGAGCGCGGAATCAGACGGGATGTTCTGGTGAAAGCTATTGAAACGGCTTTGCTTTCGGCATCGAAGAAGAGCATTCATCCGGCAAGTCAGTTGAGTGTCCGTCTGGACCCCGACACCGGCGATATCCAGGCTTTTGCGAAACTCGAAGTTGTCGCATCCAGCCCCAACCATGACCAGTTGCTGTTTGACCAGGCCAAAACCAGGCTTCCCGACGTCAAACTGGGAGATGTGGTTGAGTGGGAAGTAACCCCGAGCAATTTCGGGCGCATCGCGGCGCAGACCGCCAAACAGGCGATCATGCAGCAGTTGCGGAAAGCTGAAAAAGAGACTGTCAGAGATGAATTTGCCGATAAAGTCGGCCATATCGTCAACGGCATTGTCCGTCGTTTTGAAGGCGGCAATATTATCGTGGATTTCCAGAAAGCTGAAGGCGTGCTGAACGCCAAGGAAAAGATCTTCGGCGAACAGTATATGCCCGGCGACAGGATTAATGTGCTGCTGCTGAAAGTGGATACCAACAGCGCGGGGCCGAGTTTGATCGTCTCCCGCACCCACCCGGACTTCGTAAAGCGCCTGTTTGAGCGTGAAGTATCGGAAATCCATGACGGCGTTGTGCAAATCATGGGCATTTCGCGTGAAGCGGGCAGCAGGACCAAGATTTCAGTCAAGAGCAATGATCCCAGAGTTGACCCGGTCGGCGCCTGCGTCGGACTGCGGGGAATCAGGGTGAAAAATATTACCAATGAACTCGGCGGCGAACGGGTCGATATAATCCCGTTCGATGCTGACACCCGGCAATATGCCATCAATTCGCTCCAGCCGGCAAAAGTGCAGTCGGTTGAAGTATTTGCCGAGAAAAAAGAACTGCGGGTGCATGTAACGCCGGACCAGTCGCGGCTGGCATTCGGCAAAAAGGCGCAGAATGTGCGCCTGTCCTCAAAACTGCTCGGCTGGAACATGAATATTGTGATTGACGAGCCGAAGAAAGTGGAGTCGCTGGCGGAGAAGATTGAACGGGCCTCGGGCCTGCTTGCCGATACGCTCGGCATTTCCAGCGCCACCGCACACACTCTGGTAAATAACGGTTTTGTCTCCATGGAAGGACTTAAAGCCGCC
>CAIJKT010000720.1 GCA_903821255.1 uncultured Lentisphaeria bacterium
CGAGGACATTTTCCCCGCCCCGCATATTAGTTAGCCAATAATGTAATAAAGCTGTTTTCATGACCTTTTCATAGATATTTTTTTGCAGTTTGACCTAAGAATCTACTATCCAGGTTCAAGGCTTTCAAGCTGATTTCTACAGTTAATCAAAAGCTTCAGGTTAGAATCAGAAACATGCCGATATTTCTACAAATACCATTTTTAAAGATACGATTTTTGATCAGAATTCGATAACACTCAAGGCTGGAACATTGTTCCAGCCGACAGAAATCAGCCAATAATACGGCATCCTTTTCAGCAAGTTTACTATCGAATCTAGCGAGAAACGCCTCAGTCTGAACGACATTTTGATGAACGCGCGCTTTTGTCTTCAGTCTTCCCTCTAGAACTTTTTTGATCAAATATTTTATGCCGTATTTCGAGGCTCCAAACACGTTCTGCGCGTGCTGCCGGTACATCATGGTCGGAGTGTCAAGATAGATGATCCGCCCGAATGCAGCAGCAGTCAGCGCCAGCCAATGGTCGTGCATTACGGCGGTTGCTGGAACAGGCCGTGCCAAGTCCGCCAGAGTGCGGTTTATCAGCATCGTGCAGCCGCTGGGGATATTCTGTACCAGCAGATAATTCAAAGAGGTTTTTCGCGGATTGAGATTTTGATATTTGAAGTAAGATTTTGACAAGATATGCATATCGTCGCTGGTTACCAGTGTATCCGTAAAAACCAGCAACGGCAATGACGTGCCGAACGAATTTTCCGCGATAATCATTTCAGACAAAGTTCTGGT
Source organism: uncultured Lentisphaeria bacterium (assembly GCA_903821255.1). Next base: position 786 of record CAIJKT010000720.1, read on the forward strand.
AATTTTATCGGCGTGCCAGATGTCATCATGATCGGCGAACATGATGTACGGCGCGGTGGCGGCATCCAGCAATGCGGAAAAGTTCTCGCATGCAGAGGCCTGCTCGTCGAATGGGATATGACTGATTTTATCCGGATATCTTTGACAATATTCAACAACTATCTGCCGGGTGTTATCAGTGGAGCCGCCATCACGAATCAGCAGGCGCCAATCATGATTATCCTGCCTTAGGATGGAACCAATCTGCGCCTGAAGATATCTGGATGAGTTGTAAGTGGCCAGCAGTATGTCTATCATCGGTTCGCTACTTCGGCTATGATTTTCATGTGTATTGTCGCATTATAGTACCTAAAGTTTCTACATACAATATAGCCAAATTCTATTTCCTCAAGTTATTTTCAAATTCTTTTGCGCGACATAACACTTTTTCATATTCAGCAATTCTGTTTTCCCAACAATTCGACTGGATAAAAAATTCATTTATCCCGGGATCATGCGCTGATTTTGATAGTTCAAGGCTTCGCATGACAAGTTGTTCAAATTCATCCGGATCGCGGTAAAACGCGACCATCGGATTGGAGCGGAATTCGTTTAATTCATTCCACCATGCGCTTACAATGAATTTATTCATTGCGATGTATTCATACATTTTTACAGGGTTGACGCCTCTGATCAATTCATTAGTGACAAAAGGCAGGAGCATTACATCCGCATTGGCAATACAGCTTTTTACTAATTGGTGATCTACAGTTCCATAAATGACTAAGTTTGACGGCAATACCGGATGTGAGAATTTTTCCTGCGGACCAATTAAATATATTGTTATTTCCGGATGCCTAGAGGCAAACCGACATAATAGTTGCCAGTCCAGCCATTCAGAAAGCGTTCCTATGTATGCCAGATTGGGTGATTTAAATTTTAGCGGCTTTAGCTGCATATTTTTAAAATTACTGTC
>CAIJKT010000721.1 GCA_903821255.1 uncultured Lentisphaeria bacterium
CATGTCCGCTGACTGCCTGTTTTTTGTGCCCCGCGTATTTTTGATAATACTTTGCCGTTCCGGTCCTTTTTATGAACAACTATTTAATTATCAATAATTTCAAACTTTTAATATAGACCGGAATATCCATTTGTCAAGCGGTAAAAAGCAGAATGGTATGCGGACTGCACACATGCGCCGGATTTTACGGATTGCTGAACATCCGGATCAACTGGCGCAGATGAGCCGCCGCCTCTTCAGTTGCCGGCAGCATCAGCTTGTCCAGCGGCAGAAACTTTCCTTCGAGTTTCCGCAGTTCCGCTTGCAGGCGCAACTGAAAGGTATGCTGAAACTCGGTGGCGACATTGACTTTAGAGAAGCCGTTTTTAATTACTGCCTTGACCTTTTCGTGCGGGGTGCCGGAGCCGCCATGCAATACCAGCGGAATTGCAACGGCGCCGCTAATCTGCCGGGCCAGGTCAACCGCAATTTTGGGTTCTTCGCGATAATAGCCGTGGGCGGTGCCGATCGACACCGCCAGGGCATCAACCCCGGTCGCCGCGGCAAACGCGGCAGCCTCTTCCGGAGTCGACAGCGGGATATTTACCGCGGCTTCAGTTCCGTTCAGCGGCACATGCCCGATCTCGCCTTCGATTGTTACGCCATGACTATGCGCGTATTCCGCCGCCAGGCGGGTCTGTTCGAGATTTTCCTTGAATGGCAGTTGCGAACCGTCGAACATCACCGAAGTGAAACCGCAGTCGATTGCCAGTTTAACCTGTTCAAATGTGGCGCCGTGATCAAGATGCACCGCGACCGGCACGGATGATTTTTCCGCCATGTTCCGCATCATCGCGGCCAGCGCACTGATATACGGATCTGCCATCAACCGATGGTAGACTTGCAGAATCACCGGCTGCTGTTCCGCTTCAGCGGCGATCATTACCGCCCTGGCGGTTTCGTAATTAGCGATATTAAAAGCGCCGACGGCGCGTCCGGCTTTGCGGGCTTGAGGCAGAATTTCGTTGAAAGTCACCAGCGGCATTATTTGATCCCCTTGACTGCGACTTCATCCAGCAGCAGCACCCTTAGTTGCGGAGCATATTTGTTCAATACGAATCTGGTGTATGGAGAAGCTGTCACCAGCACATCCCCGGCGGGATTATCAACCAGCCCGGCGATTCTGCCGCACAGTTTAGCCGTCAATTCCGGATAGAGCCGGTCGTAAACCACTGCGCCTTCGCCGGCGGAATAGGATTCTTCAGTATTGGTGCCGAAAGGCTTTAATTCGTAACCGAGCTTTTTGAGCAGTTCACGCGGCGCGTTCATATTCCCGTTGTAGTTTTTCAGATAATCACTGTCCAGATAATAGACTGTGCCGGAGCCGGGTTTGCCTTCGATAAATTCCGAACTATGCAAAACTGTCACGCCGTCGAGGCGTTTTTTCATCATGTCATAACCGGCCGGACATGAGGTAACGACAGTCCGGCATCCGGAAGCCCTGACGGCGGATTGGAATTTGCTCCAGACGGTTTCAGCTTCTTTCACAAAGCCCAGCACTTCCAGCGCCCTGCCGGTGTCGCCGCCGGAAATGATTTTGCAGTCTTTCGGCGCATTGGCTTTATCGCTGTAAAGATCGACATAATAAAGCGTGCTGCCGGAACCTTCGACTGTGAACTCTGCTTTCATCAATTCAGCCGCCAGCTTTTTGACGTTTTCCGGTGCAAGACCCGCCTCGACGATGTCGCGCCTGGCCGCTATTATCAAACCGGCTTCGTCATAGTGACTGACACAATGAAAACGGTTGGCGGCGGACAATTCAGCGCGGTAGAACGTGTCGATGTAGTCCGGGTGTAAATCCTTCATCTCCCGCTGCATCTTTCCCGTCAGCAATGCCCGTCCCCGCGGCGTGTCGGACTCGCGGAACGTGACATTGCCGACCGCTGACAAATGGCGGCACATGAAGCAGAAGCGACA
>CAIJKT010000722.1 GCA_903821255.1 uncultured Lentisphaeria bacterium
GAAGGCATCGTGCTGTGTTCCAACTGCATCGCCGACATCGGTCTGGAGGCGGTGGACATCACCCTGCGATGGCTCGACAAAGTCGGTGAAGAGGAAATATCCTCTTCCAGCAATCCAGACACTGGATGCATTGCCTAAAATTTCTGATAGCTGTTGCTTGTCATCATAGCGATAGTATCAAATCTGACATGAAAGATTATGAAAGGAAAAATGACGTAGTTTAAGCGAAAATGATGAATAAATTGACAGAATGACATGATTTCAAAAATACAGCTTTTAGTGTGGATTGAGCATTGACCAGTAGGTAGTGCGCTCTGCGTTCCTGTTTCTTCCGGCGAGTTGTGGAACCTATTCTCGAAACGGGAAACGCGCACTCAGCAGCATCCGTCCAGTGCCGCGGGGCGGCATTGTGATAACCCGTAAATAGGGGGAGTGCCGATTTTTTCGAGTACTCCCGGTCAAATAAAAACTAAATCAAGCTCAAACCCTAAATAAGAAAGGGGCAGGGCTTAGACAAAACCATAATCAACAAAAGAAGATTTTTATGAACAGGATGGCGGAACTTATCAAGCAGAAGGACAAAATGATCCAGGAGATTCTCGAATTGAACAGGGAAATCACTAAAAAAGAACCTCATATAACCGGCTGTCCGAGTAATAGTTTTATCCGGGCTGTCGAAAAAAAGAACAAAGAGCTGGACCAGGTGTTGCTGAGCATATTCAAAGAACAGGATGAATGCACCGGCCACGCGCATTTCAGCCGGGAAAATACATGGTGCTGGGGCGGTCCGACACCACTATGGGGCGGTTCCATGGACATGGATACATCCGTCAAAGGTGCTAAATATTTCGGCTTTGACAACGTGGTCTATCTTCACGGACCGGTTAATGAGAATGCGATAAAACTTCACAGCAAATGCAAAAAATTACTTTGCGCACTCAGCGGTATCGGCCGCTCGGCCGGCGCGCAACCGGAGAGTGATACCGAAACCGCCGAGAATTTGAGTAAACTTTCATTGGAGTACAAGAACATTAAAGGGGGCATAATCGACGATCTGATCCAGTCATATGGCAGGCAATATTCATGCCGCGATATTGAGAACATCTATAATGCGCTTAAAAAGTACAATAGTGAACTTGATCTTTATGCGGTTGTCTATGCGCATGAGCTTGATTTGCCGTCTGTCAAAGCGTTTGAGCCGTTCATTGACTGTGTCAATCTCTGGTTCTGGCTGAGGACCGATCTGGCTGATATGGACCTGACCGTCGAGAAATGCCGTCATTTTTTTCCGGGCAAAAAGATTATGATGGGCGTATTCATGCATGATTACGGTCTTGGAGCCATTGGCAATACGGCCAGGATAATTGAATCCCAGCTTAAAAAGGCCAGGCAATTACTTGCTGCGGGAAAAATAAATGATATTGTAATCCTGGGAGACAGAGAAATTGCAAAATACCCGGATACCGCCAAATCAATAAAAAAGTTTTTTATATCCGAGTTCAGGCAGAATATTGCAGAAGGTAGATGAAGACGCGTCAAGTTAGTGATTGTAAAATCCATGCCGGTGCCGGAGCAAGTTATCACATGCCGTTTACCCGCGGCATCACCGGGCATAAGAACCCGAAACTGTTCCGGAGATTTATCTTAAAATAAACAATGCGAAGACATATAATGAGAATTAAGGATATATAATGAAAATCATAATCAGAAACTATCAGCAGAAAGATTTACCCATTATTCAAGATATTGCCAACCGGGCATATCGAAATATCCTTGAAATGTTCAAGCAGACTTATGGAGAGGAATTGCGTAATATTATCTTTCCCGGAGCTGGCGAACATATTCATATTGGAGAGCGCGTGCAATTGTATTGCAAAGATCATCCGGAATTAGTCAGGATATGCGAGGAAGAAAGTCGGAAGATCGTTGGTTTTGTGCTTTTCAGTATTGACCACGATAAAAAGATCGGACGTATCAGCTATAATGCAGTAGATCCGGAATGCAGATTGAAAGGCATAGGCCAGCAAATGTACAAGGCTGTTCTGGATAATTTCCGGGCAGAGGGAATGCTCTATGCAACCGTGATGACAGGCTTAGATGAAGCCCATGCCAAAGCACGCCGGGCATACGAACGGGCCGGCTTTAATATTCACCACGAAGATGTGAATTATTTCATAAAGCTCTGAATGAGTAAATGAGGTAAAATTCCAGATAAAGATACTGTAAAAAAGGGCAGATAAATTATGATTGACAATGTTTTTGGTGATATTTGACATGCAAAAGCCCATCTTTAGCATTTATTATATCATTTTTTTCAATTATAATATATCTATCAGAACAGATTATGAAAAAGATGGTTTAAATAATTATAATGTTTGTCAATCAAGATATGCAGTCACTGGCGTCCGCCTTTTGAGCAGGAGTCGATAGCGATGGAACCGCTGAAGGAAGTAGTGTGGTCTATTGTCGGCGCATAATGGACAAAGTGAAACGATGTCGGTTTTGGAACCGTAAAAAGGATACGGGATTGTTTAAGAGAAATTCTGGATACTGTAGTTTTACCATGAATTTCTGTATTTTAAACAAATAAAACTGTAACTGTTCTATTTACTTTAATTTTCAAACAGGTATAATCTAGGTATATAAATAACATGACAACAGATGTAAAGCCAATCATGAAGGAGTTATAAATGAAAACTGAAATGAACAAGTCGTTGCATCGTCCCCCTAAAAAAAGCGGAATTTTTACACTCATTGAACTCCTCGTGGTGATCGCC
>CAIJKT010000723.1 GCA_903821255.1 uncultured Lentisphaeria bacterium
CGTTGGTGATAAAATCCACTCTGTTATTATCCTGCGACAATGAAACGTGTACATAATATACCCCGGGCATTAATGGTACACGGGGAATATTGCATTTAAATATAGATTTGCAGCTGGATACCTTGAAAAACGTTCCCGTCACTACTTCCGAGTTACAATAGAAAACCCGGTTGCCAGTCCCATTATAAACATCTATCGCGACAGAATATTTGGCATTTATATCTTCAATATGACACATGACATTAAAACATGCGCTGTCTCCGGCTTGTACCGAGTCGGCATATTCGCCATTATTATTTGTCATAATCATTTTAGCGATATGAGTATTTTTCTTCAACCCTGTATCACTATTCTGGGTCAGATCGCCATTTCTGTTCATATACATCCTGATGGCGCTGAGAACGTCGCTGTCGGCAATAACCTTGCCTGATTCCAGGGTTACGCATTTAGTGCATAAAGCTTGGATTGCCGCCATATTATGACTTACAAAAAGTACAGTACGTCCGCCTTTAGCGACTTCGCCCATTTTACCCAGGCACTTTTTCTGAAACTGCGCGTCACCTACTGCCAGTACTTCGTCAACAACCAGGATTTCCGGTTCCAGATGCGCCGCCACAGCAAACGCCAGCCGCACATACATTCCGCTGGAATAGCGCTTTACCGGGGTGTCGATGAACTTTTCCACTTCGGAAAAAGCTACAATTTCATCGAACTTGCGCTTCACCTCCCGGCGGGTCATACCAAGAATCGTGCCGTTGAGGAAGATATTCTCCCTGCCGGTTAGTTCAGGGTGAAAACCGGTTCCGACTTCAAGCAGGCTTGCCACCCTGCCGCGCATCGTGATTTTACCCGAGGTTGGCGGAGTGATCTGAGAGAGGATTTTTAGCAGGGTGCTTTTGCCGGCGCCGTTGCGGCCGATAATTCCGACCGCTTCGCCTTCCTGTACGCTGAAACAGACATCTTTCAGCGCCCAGAAGTCGGCCTCCGTGCGCGACATGTGCTGCGGTCCGGACAGCAGCCCGGAAAAGGCCGACGAGACCTGCCGCGCGGTCTTGACTATTTCGTCACGCAGGGATAAATACGGTTCTCTGCTGACACCGATACGATAGCACTTACTGAGATTTTCTATTTCAATGATGGGTTTAGTCAATTGCTTAGTCCTTTGTCCTTATGTCCTTAGTCCTTAGTCCTGTCATTGACGAAGGACTAGGCGGCGCTTTCAAATATTTAATAAAGCCGCCAATTTTACAATGGGCAAGCTTAGCCAATTCATACAATTTATTGAATTGCTGTTCGTTTAGATACTTCTGATCTAAAGCGACATACTACTCACTTTGAACTTCTGTACATGAACGTTGAGCATAACTCTGAAAACGGGTAAACTCAACATCACTTCCCGCGTCAAAGCCTTCAGCAATATTGTGCATCACCGAACCGGCAGCCCGTCGAATTTGATCTTTCAAACCAAAATCGCGGTAAAAATCTCCCGATTCCGTGCAAGCATAGACTTCCCGTGCAAGCTTCCTGACCATCTGCCATTCGTTAATATCTTCAAAACACCCATTAAGGCTCTTTAGTTCAATTGTCCTTAATCAATCCTCTTCACTCGCTGCAAACCGACCAGCCGTCTAAGGACTAAGGAATTTATTAAACGATATCTGCAAAATATCTTTCAGTACTTCGGAAGTAATACAGTCCGGCAACAAAATAAACGATGCTCATCAGTAAAGCTATTCCCAATATTCCAAAATCAATGGAGCCTTGTCCAAGGAGTCCGGCCCGCGCATTGGAAATAACTCCTGATATCGGGTTCATCCAGAGCATGAGATTTTTGACGAACGGATAATTGTCCAGCATTTTGACCGGGTAAATAACAGGCGTCACATACATCAGTATCTGGATGAAGAACGGCAGGGCGAAGCGGACATCCCGGTATTTGATATTCAGCGACGCCAGCAGCAGTCCCATCCCCAGTGCACTGAGTACGGCGATAGCCAGCATTACCGGCAGCAGCAGTACTCCGATCAGATGCGGCATTATCCCGTAGTAGATCATCATGCCAATCAGGATTACGGCAGCAATCGCCAAATCAATTAATCCGGTGGTGGCAGCGGTCGCCGGTACGATCAGGCGCGGGAAATAAATTTTCTGGATCAGTGCGGAATTATTGATCATGGAATTGCTGGCGTTGGTCAGCGTGCTTGAATAGTATTGCCAGAGCAGCAGTCCCACATACAGAAAAATAGGGTAGGGGGTATTATCGCCACTGCTGATATTAGCCATGCGGTTAAAGATGAAAGTAAAAACAATCATCGTGACGAATGGCTGGAATATTGCCCAGACGATTCCAAGCGCAGTCTGTTTATAACGTACAGAGATATCCCGCCAGGCCAGGACCAGAAACAGGTCACGGTAGCGCCACAATTCCTGCCAGTTGATCGCGAGCCATCTTTTGGGCGGAGCGATTGTAAATTCATATTGCGACAATATTAATCTCCTTGTTGACTTATTTATGATTGATATATGAAACGATCTTTAAGATTACGGTTAATGGCGGCTTAGTTTTAAATAAAATAACAGCAAATATATCACTTTGCGGGCATTTCCGCCGGGACAGCCATAATATTCTTTATACTGACGTCCCCGGATGCAAGCAGCACCAGTCTGAACTTTTCGCAGTTGTCCAGCCTGAAGGGGATCAACTCCCGGCTGTTTTGACGGCTTAATTTTATATCCCGATAAGAGACTGTCCTGACATAATTCATATCTGCTGTATAAACATATGCCCATAAAGTCAGCTTTCCTCCCTGCTGTCCCGCTCTGGCCTGAACTGCCACCAGATATGCTTTCCCACCGTCAAACGCATCTTCTGTATATATAGAAATCCAATCTTTACTCTGTATATTCAAGGCATCTGTTAAGTTCCCGGGCATCTTAATGGAAACGGGTATGCACGATGATGTCCAGCCATGTCCAGGGTCTATCATCCAGCCTTCAGGGAAGTATATATTTCCGTCTTCTGAAGGAGAAACTCCGCAACTTTCTAAAACATCGGCACTACTGTCTTCTCGCGGAATCCGGTATTGTTTTTTAAAATCCCCGTTTTTCAGAATATTATAGTTTACCAGTATTTTCTCAAGTTTATCAGGACTCAGCCAGGCTGACGGATAGGTTGAATTCAGCCGGTAAAGCCGTAATGCGGTTTGATCTTTAGTCCGGATATATTCATAAACTAACTCCGGTTTATCGTGATATTTATTATCCCAGTCAGCCGCAAAATTACCGGATTCCGGGCCAACGCAAAGCAGATAGACCATCTGGTATGAAATTTTCAGGTATTCCGGTTCCAGAGTTGCTAATTGATGTTCAATATTAATAAAACGATCTCTGGCACGTAGAGATTTTACTTTTATAACATCAATTTTGGGGCTGAAATCCAGTTTGCCGACTGGATTGCCGAAAATTAGTATAACCGCTTTGTTTACATTATTTTTATCGCAGTCATTCTGTATTGCTTCTGACAGTTTATACAAGTACGGCTTGCTCTCTTGAAAGCGCATTGCTTTAGCCGTACATGTGAGCAATGTGATCGCCACAGCCAGCCGCACTATCGCATCAGCATATTTAATTTTAAACCGGCGTAGAATTCCCGGCAGAAGCATTATCGCGAAAACGCTGATTACAATACCCGGCACTATTACCGGCATGGCGTAGCGCCGGTCAATTATTATCGAAATCCTCAATAAGGAGATAAATACTATTACTGTAATAATGAACAGCAGTGGATAATGCCATTTTTCATTTTTGAATTTCCGGCTGAAGAACAGGATAATTCCAGCCAATACCAATATGCCGAAAGGTATAAAGTTTACCAGGAAAAAACCATTGATAAAAATCATTATTTCATACCCGCATCAAGTCTGTCACAAAATTACACAGTATGCTATCTTGACTGTCATTCTTTGCTAAAGACATATACCCCGTAAAGCTTCCCGGGAATCCTTGTCATATAGGAATCTCCAGTCAAGAACAATGCGGATGCCAGTATTGCGACGGTTAAAAAGTAAATGATGCAATTGGTGACAGCCAGCCGAAAGTACTGCATTTTGTACTGTAATATAATGATTATTGCCGCCAGCGGCAGAAATAATGTAATTTCAAAACCTTCAACCCTGGTGTAAATCCCGAGCATGGTCAATGCCCCGATAATTACAGGATAAAATAAGTTTACTCCTTTGCCCCTTATAACCCTGACAGCACACCACAGACTTACAGTAAAAATGAGAATGTAAAGTGGTTCCCGTAAAATCTGGCATGCCATCCGCACGGAATACGGGTTAAATGCCGCCAAAGCCATGCCCAGCAGCCCGGCCTTGTCATCATTGAATACATCCCTGCACAAAAAAAACATTATGCCAACCCATAACACTGCATATCCCATATTAAGTATATGCAATGCCATTTCCGCCGTAATCCCGGAATGGCAGGCGGCTGCCGCGATTTGCGGCATCAGCGGACTGAAATAATCATATTTTTTAAACCAGGCAGGATCATGATTGTTAATGTTCTCAACCGCCTGAATGTAAAATTCTTCGTCGCGGGGAGGGTGATCACGCATTGTCCAATAACTGCAACGCAACCCCGTCCCGATAATTAATAATGCCAGGAAAGCAAACAATACTTGCCGTTTGGATAAAGTGAAATCACGATCCAGGAAATGCAAAATAGAAGCAAGTTTGTTTTTCATAAATTAATATAGATACTTGATTTATATGACTTACAAAAGTAATGTCTTCAAGTAATCAGCATATGAACTTTTGCCGTAAAGCTCAGCCAGTTTTTCCAGCTGCCGGCGGTCAATCCAGTTATTGCGCCACGCGATCTCCTCCGGACAGGAGATTTTCAGTCCCTGCCGTTTCTCTATGGTGGCGATATACTGTGACGCTTCGAGCAGAGAATCATGCGTGCCGGTATCAAGCCATGCCATCCCGCGACTTAGAATTTTGACTGTCAAATTGCGGTTTTGCAGATAAATTCGATTGACATCGGTGATTTCCAGTTCGCCGCGGGCGGACGGTTTAATTTGTCTGGCAATCTCAACAATATTATTATCATAGAAGTAAAGTCCGGTAACCGCGTATCTTGATTTGGGATTTTGAGGCTTTTCCTC
>CAIJKT010000724.1 GCA_903821255.1 uncultured Lentisphaeria bacterium
CGGCCGTACCTACATGTCCCGCTGGAACCGTCTTTATGCCAAAAGCGGCGGTCTCTGGATTCATAAAGGCAGTCATGACTTTGACATCTTCAACTGGCTGCTGGACTTCCCTAAACCGGTCAAAGTCAGTGCTTTTGCCGGAATTGACGTGCTCAATCCGCAGCATATTCCGTTCCCGGTAAAACCTGATATGCCGGTCGGCCCGACCTGCCATCAATGCCAGTATAAAGAAATCTGCCCGGACATTTACAATAAAAATGACGATATGCAGGACGGTCCATGGTGCGACCGTGCGGTTGAAGCAGACGGCTATTCTAAAGACCTCTGCATGTATACTTCCGACAAAGATACCCATGATAACGGCATTGCGATCGTCGAATATGAAAATGGCGCCAAAGCCAGCCATCTGGAATGTTTTATCACCCCGATGAGCGACCGCCTCTATACCGTGGTTGGTGATCGCGGCCAGGCCGAAGTCAGTCTGGCAAAGCGGACTATTACTATCCGGCCGCGCTGGAGTCAGGAAGTCATCACCCATCATATTCCTGAAGCGGAAGGCGGCCACGGCGGTGCCGATCCCATGTTGATAGATGCTTTTTTCAGCGTACTCCAAGGCGAAGAGAAAAACAGTTCAACGATTGAGCAGGGCATGTGGTCAACCGCCATCGGTCAGGCCGCGGAGATTTCCCGCCGCGAAGAGCGCACCGTGAGAGTCGCCGAACTGTTCCGGTAATTCAGACAAATACCGGGGACACATTTGATGCGCATACATTCTTAAGCTGTTAAAAATATTTTTCACAGAGGAATAGTCAATGTCATTCAGAAATCTAAGTCCGCAGCGGATGTTTATGGAAATGGCCGCTGAACATGTGCCGCAATATGCGTTTAACGCTCAAACTGACTTCTCCAAATGGCGGAAACAGGCGCTGCCCAAAGTGCTTGCCACCATCGGCGACAGTCCGGAACGGGTGCCGCTCAACCCTCAACTGCTGGCGGAGTGGGTGCATGACGGCTTGACCAAGCAGAAGTGGCTGATTGACGTTTCAAAGCACATTTCTGCTACGTTATTGATCGCGTTCCCGGAGAATATGAAGAAAGAACAGAAATACCCGGCAATCCTCTGTTGCCACGGTCACGGTGCATTCGGCAAAGAGCCGGTTATGGGCAACGATTCCTCTCCGGAATTGCGGAACCAGATCAGTTTGAACAACTACAACTACGGTCATCAGATGGCCCAATCCGGGTTTATCACCTATGCCATTGACTGGATCGGGTTCGGCGAACGCAACGACAACAACAAACCGAATCATCTGCAAACAAACTACGGACGCGACTGGTGCAATCTCTATTATCTGCATGCCACCATGTTCGGCATGACCTCGCTGTCGATCAATGTCACCCACGGCAAAGCCGCCACCGACTTTATCTGCTCTCTTCCGCAAGTTGATTCAGACAAACTCGGTGTCATGGGACTCAGCGGCGGCGGAACGATGACTTTGTGGATGAGTCTTTGCGACGAACGCTTCAAGGCGACGGAAATTATCTGCTACAGCGACTTGTGGGCTCATTTCGGCATCCGCGACATCAACTACTGCGGTATGCAGATTGCACCCGGACTTTACAAGCTGGTTGATCTGCCGGAACTTCAGGGACTGCTCGCCCCGCGTCCATTGTTGATTGATATCGGAGCCAATGATTCATGCTTCAAAATAGATACCGCAATGGCGTGTTTCAAAAAACTAGAAAAAATCTACGCGGCAGCCCAAGCGGCGAAAAAACTCGAACTTGACCTGTTCCCCGGCGAGCACGGATGGGGCGGCGGCAAGTCAAAAGCGTTTTTCAAAAAGCATCTAAAACAGGGTTAATTTTTCTTTTTGAAATTTAGCGTTTATTGAGCCTGTTTTTATACTTTCTGTTGACAAATTTACCATATATGTAAAGACAAGTGGTCAGAAAGTTCTCAAATTATGGAGTTCTAAAGTAGAAAGCGAAAAAAGTTATGAAAGCATTGTGTTCAACGACTATCCAGACTCTCGGAGTGGTTTATGAAAACTGAAAAGCATTGTGCTCAACGGTACTCCAAAGTCTCGGAATGGTTATGGAAAATGAAAGACGTTAGTAAGCGTCCAGCCAGCCACATCTTGAAAGTACCGGATGTTATTTTACTTCCGGTTTCCAAAAATGCGGCAGGAGA
>CAIJKT010000725.1 GCA_903821255.1 uncultured Lentisphaeria bacterium
GCAGCTTTCCGAATTCCCCGATTTTGCCCTGTTCCAGAAACTCCACGCCGCGGAGGACGCGGTCATTTTCGCCGACGATGTGCAGTGCGCGGCGGTATTCCTGACGGGTCAGCAGATGGGCGTTCCTTTCCAGCATGTCCGGGGTGACGTCCCGGAGCGCCTTCACCGACTTGACCACCATGCCGATCTTGGTCGCGGCGCTTTCGCAGTCTTGTCTGCGGACATTATATTCAGAGTCCACCAGATTGTGCTTGACCATTGAATTCGCCACCACCAGCACATAACCTTCGTGCAGGCTGACCGTCTTCAGCACTTCGACCGTGCGGAAATCGGAAAGAATCAGCGCATTGTGATGGCCGAAAATAGAACTGAACTGATCAAGCAGCCCGGTAGAAACGCCGAGATAATTATTTTCCACGCCCTGACCGAGCCGCGCCCAGTCGGATTTGGGCAGATCGATGCCGAACGCGGCGCTGAAGGCGAATCCGGCGGAGACTTCCAGCGCGGCGGAACTGCTCATGCCGGCGGAAAGCGGCACTGTGCTCAGAATTGCACCTTCAAAAGCTCCGACTTCGATTCCGCGCCGGCGCAGCCCGACGATCATGCCTTTGACATAGTTGCTCCAGTCCTTAGGTTTGGCCTGGTCAATCTCGTCAAGATTGAATTCCACCCGGCTGCCGTCGCGAAAATCGCAAAGTGTGCATTTTTTGCCGGGAACCGGCGCGATGGCAAATTCTGTGCATTGAGCAACCGCCGCACTGAGCACCAGCCCCTGATTATAGTCCGTGTGATTGCCGAGAATCTCCAGTCTGCCCGGAGCTCTGGAAACCGCAACCGGAGATTTGCCGTAAGTTTTTTTGAACTGCTCAATAATTCTACTCATTTTCATCCGCGCTCCTTTTTTTCTAATCCGATAATTGCTTTTAAGGTATGCCGTTCGGCCGGTGCTATGACTCGCGCATCATTCTCCGCGTTGGTCGTTTCAATGCACAGCATGGTGTGATATTCTTCATCGCCGAAGTCCGGCATGCGTTTGGATTTTTCTATCCAGGGATTCCAGACGACGGTGGAATTGCTGCCGCTTTTGGCGATTTTTATCCGGCGGCTGAAGCCCGGGTCATCAATGATGCAGTCTGCCTGCGTATTCAAATAGACGCGGTCTGTTTCTGCGTTGAAAGTGATTATGCCTTTCTGAACTTTAAAGATGTGGTCCAGCGTGTCAAGGTATTTGCAGTTGTCCAGGCCCTCTACAGCCACCGAGGCGATGTCGCTGATGTTTAAATAGGTGTGCAGCGCGGCGGAAAAGCTCATTTTATCTTTGCCGGTGTTGACTACCGCCAGCGCCACTTGCAGCTCATTGCCGACAAGCACTTCCAGTCTGATCTCAAATGGAAATTCGCGCAAGTTCGCCGGAATATCTTTATCCGTCAGGCGCAGAATTACCAGCGTTCCGTTCGGTTTGATATCGGTATCCGCGACATGCCAGTCGGTAATCCGGGCAAAGCCATGTGACGGTTTGTTTTTGTCTGAAGGATGTCCGCCGAACCATGGCCAGCACACCGGGATGCCGCCGCGTATCGGCTTGTCCGGCTGGAAATTACTGGAGCCGCTCATCCACAATACCGGCTTTTCGCCTTTCGGCGTATAACTCATGACATGGGCGCCGTGCAGCGAGATTTCCGCCGAAGCGTACTTGTTATTGACGCAAACGGTGGTCAGGCCGCCCTGGCCTTCTTTGAAAAAGAGTTCCCCCGGTATGCTGTACTGGTCGTTTAATTTGCAGATTGCGTTATCGCAATTCATTTCTTATCCTCCAAGTCTGTAATGTATTATTGTCACGGCTGAAATTTACGGCTAAAGAGTGAAAAATCAATATAACTTTGCGATTTTATCCGGAACTCTTTGCCGTGCGGTTGAAACCGCGGGGCGTCCGCATATATTTAATCAAAGCTGTAAACTTATTATGCGAGAGTCTGCAAAATGTCCAGAAAACCATTTAGCGCCATCGCCGGCAGGGTATGGGAAGTGAATTTCGAAATTCCGGCCCGGCTGCCGTCGCTGCCTTATCCCGGAGCTGTCGTTGAAGAAATACAGCGGGTGCCGGAATATAATATCCAGTGCAGAACCAGAAAAAACATGACCGGCTGCCAGTTGTCGTGCACTCTGGAAGGCGAAGGCGTTTTCCGCTATAAAAGACAGGAATACCGTCTGACGCCCGGCATGGCGTTTCTTCAGAACCACGATGACGTCAATACCGCCTATTATTATCCGGCAGCCGGGAAACAGCCATGGCGCTTCCTGTGGTTCGCTTTTTTCTCGGAAACGGTCGAGTCCATGGTGCGGGAAATGGTCCGCCGTTACGGCTACATCTACCGGCTGCCGCCGGATGGCGGAGTTGTCAAAAAATTGAAAAGTTTTAAGAGTTTTCGCGGCACATTGCAGATTCTTTCTCCGCTGGAAGCGGCCAGAATGGTCATGGACATCCTTACCGGATTGGATAAGCATATCGAAGAAAAATATGTGGTAACGGCCCAGTCCAACCTGATAAGACGCGTCCAGGAATACATTTTTGAAAATATCGGCAATGATATCGGCGTGGACCGGATCGCGCGGAACATCGGGGTTTCGCGTGAGCATCTTTCCAGGATTTTCCGTCAGCAGCTCAATGAATCGCCGTCCGGATACCTGATGAAGAGAAAAATGGAACTGGCCTGCAAACTGCTGATCAGCACCAATCTGACCTGCAAGGAGATCGCCGAACGCATCGGCTACGAAAATTCCGTCAGTTTCAACCGCGCCTTCAAAAACCTGGTCAAAATGCCCCCCGGCCAGCTCCGCGAATTAGGCTACGTCCCGGAAATCCGGTGAAACTTCAATCGCGACCGAATATTGCTCATGATGATAGTATTTTCTTCCTGACAGCGTCGTTTGTTGCTTCGCGTGCGATGTCAGTCACTTTCATTCCGGCTTCCGCAGTGGTCAGAAGATCCGATTTTCCTGTACGCAAAGCTTGGGCCCATTCTTCATACATGCCATCGAAATTCTTTTCCGGCTGAAAGTCCAGTTCGTATGTGCCGCAGGAATTGCTCATGGTAAAACTCTTTGCCTCCCGGTCATAACGGATGACACCGCCGGTGCCGATAATTTCATAGACAAACTCCAATCGCCTGTCTTTGGACGTGTGATGATATGAATAACTGATTTCGACAACCGTATGTGCGCC
>CAIJKT010000726.1 GCA_903821255.1 uncultured Lentisphaeria bacterium
ACATTATGGACATTATGGACATTATGGACATTATGGACATTATGGACATTATGGACATTATGGACATTATGGACACCATTTCGCAGAACCGCTTGGTCCTATGGGGCCTATGAGTCCTATGGGGCCTATGGATTCCCGTTCCAGTAATCATTTTGGACATTTTGGACAGTCTTGTCCGGAACAATTCTCGAGTATTCTGGCTTCTGCATTCTGTTTTCATTCTGAATTCTGACTCATGGCTTCTGACTTCCTGATTTGCCCAGCACAACAAACCGGACAGCCGTCCGTTACAGATCCATTTCGAATATTTCGGCCCGGTCTTTCCAGGCTTTGATCAGATCTGGAGCGTATCTGCCCTTTACCGTCCTGGGAGCTTCGGCGGTGCAGGGAATAGTCGCCTTGCCTTCGGCTTCCGCTTTTTCATTGTATTTTCTTCTTTCCATTTCGGTGAACGTGACCAGCATCATGTCTTCGAATTCCTCGGTCTCTTTTTTGCTGAATCCGTCCCCGGCATCATTGGGACACATCGACATGTATTCGGCCAGGGCTTGCAGGCCGGCGATTTCCGACGGGTCCAGTTCGGCGGTAACCGCAGGCTGGCGCTTCGGCTTGAGCTCAACTTCAACCACGGGTTCTTTCTCTTCAGCCGGAATTCCTTTCCGCTGGTCGCTGCGTTTCAGCCAGTATTGAATCGCTTTGAGATTGGGAATGGCGTCTTTGACGGTGGTGCGGGTTCTGCCTTCATGATCGGTCACATGGGTGGTGATGGTGTAATTGCCCATCGCCAGTTCCAGCAGACGGTTCTCTACTCTGCCGTCAACGACATCCCGGCCGACCTCAATCGCCTCGGCAAATTCCGGATGCTGCTGTTTATAGTTGTAGAATGATGAACGCGAGATGCCCATTTGGTACGCAATCTGGCGGTCGGTCAGTCCGTCAGATGCAAAATTCATTGCGCGTTCCGGAAAATTTTCGTCGTACTTTGATTCAGCCATGATACATATCTCCTTATTTTGTTAAGTATTAACTAAACCTGATCGAGAAGCCGCAACCGATTTTTCCGGCGCGTCTACGGGTTGTAACGATGTTTCTTTCTTCAAGCGCAGTCATAAGAACTCCTTTTTTATCTGTTATTTAATTTAGTTAATACTTAATATTATAAATCATATACTAATTAAAAGCAATATATTTTTAAAACTTTTTTTGGATTTTTATTGAAGTTAAGGATATGCTGTACTATATTAGTGGAGAAGTTAAGTTAACATTAAACGTCACCCCGGAGTTGAAAATGGGAAACAACGCAAATGGATGGCCGATCATCTCGAAATGGCTCGGAATCAGAGAGAAAAGACAGGCCGACCTGGCCAGACAGCTCAATATTTCTCCATCCGCCATTTCTCAATTGAAAAAAGGCGATATTCTGTTGAACGCCGGACAAATGGCTGCCGTGCTGGAATATCTTAAAATCAGCGAAGAGGATGTCAGTTTATTCTATACCGAAGTGTTCAACGCCAGAATGGGGAGCGGCGCCGGGAGCCGGGAGGAGCTGCTCCGGCTGAAAAACAGCAATAAGTTTACGGTTCAGGTCTCGCATCCGGGGCAGGGCGGCAGCAGGAGCGCCGTTCAGGCGCGTGAGCCGGCCGCACGCTATCAGGTGTCTCCGGCTCCGGCTGATGATGAGGCGGTGGCGGTCAAGCGCGGTGATCTGCGGGATGTGCCGGTGCTCAGTTTCGCGCAGGCCGCCGGCTATGAACCGGCCATCGAACCGTTTGACGACTTCGCCCGCGACTGTTCCGATGAGACGGCCATGTTCACCGAAGCGCGCCCCGGCTTTTTTGCACTGCGGGTGGAAGGCGACAGCATGTCGCCGGAATATCCCAACGGCACCATTCTGCTGGTGGCCGGCGGCGAATACCCGCAGCGCGGCGACATTGTGGTGGCTAAACTGAGTTCCGGTCAGGTGGTGGTCAAGCGCTACAGCCGGAAAGACAATATCATCAAACTGGAATCGGAAAATCCGAACGGCATGAATTTTTCCTGGCACTGCAAGGAAGACGCCGGCTATGTGCTGTGGATGTATCCGGTCATCGAAGTCACCCTGAAGCTCCGCAACCGCCGCTGGGAGCGCGCCCGCAACGGCTTCTCCGTCGCGGAATAAGGCGGTTAACAGGCGAGCAGATCGGAACTGCAAATGATGCCGGCACATAAAAATTCTGGTAATATCGCATTGCTGTATTGACAATATAGCATATATGCGATAATATATTTATTGAGCAAACAAGGCATGCGACGTGAGTAAAAAAATATATGTTCCGGTCAGGATGAATGAATACCATGAATGAAAAAACAATTAAAAAGCTCAGGGCTGAACATTTGCGGCAGTCCGACTCTATCCGCAAATTGCCGGACTATGCGCGGCAAACTACGGAATTCAGCATCGAATACAATATTGCTCAGGAATTGCACCGCGCCAGGCAGCACGCCGGCATTTCACAGGCGGAACTGGCAAAACGCCTTAAAACGACGCAGTCCGTTATTTCCCGTCTGGAAAGCGGACGCGCTAATATTTCCGTTGCCAAACTCAACGAATACGCAATTGCCTGCGGCGGTCACTTGCAGGTGAAAATCACCGCATGAGAAAGTCGGGAATTTCTCCTGGCACTGCAAGGAAGACGCCGGCTATGTGCTGTGGATGTATCCGGTCATCGAAGTCACCCGAAGCTCCGCAACCGCCGCCGGGAGCGCGCCCGCAACGGCTTCTCCGTCGCGGAATGAGCGGCGCTTGCGGTTGCATAAATTCTTTCATTACGGGTTCTTTGGCTGAAAATATTTCCCGGGTGTTCTGCCCAGGGATTTTCTGAACATTTCAATGAAGGCGCTGAGGCTTTGATAGCCCAGGTCGAGATATATTGACGATACCGGTTCGCCCTGTTCCAGGCGGTTGACCGCTTCCAGCAGCCGCAATTGCTGCCGCCAGTCGCCGAAAGTCATGCCGGTTTCCTTCACGAATAATCTGGCCAGTGTTCTGGGCGTGGTAAAAACCTGACGGGCCCACTGCGCCAGCGTGCGCGGATTTCCCGGCATTGCCAGCAGCGCGTCAGTCACCTGACGCACCCGGTCATCATGCGGCAAAGGCAAACCCAGCGGAACCGGTTTCAGATGCCGCAATTCATCCAGAATCACCATCATGATGCGCCATTCAGCGCTGCCGGCAGAATAATTCTCATCAACAGTCATCGCCCGCAGAATTAATTCGCGCAGCAGCGGCGGGACATCGACCACACAGCACGATTCCGGAAATCCGTTAATTGCAGAAGGATCAATAAACAAGTTGCGCACAGAAACTGCTGCCGGGAAATAAACCTGATGTTCGATTAACGGCGGCATCCATACTGCCTGTGACGGCGGCACGAACCAGATGCCGGTTGCGCAATTGACCCGCATCACCCCTTTGCTGGCGTAAATCAACTGTCCGCGCGGATGGGCATGCGGTGCGGCGCAACCGGCATTTTTAACTTCCATTGCCAGTGGAATGACCGGATGCTTCGGGTCAAGTCTGAACCCGATCTCTACCGGCGGCAAATTTGTCATTTTTGCGATATTCATTGTCAAAATATAGCAAGAAGGACAGTATATTCCAATGTATATTCATTATAACCCATTAAATTAAGGAAATTAACGCAATGAAAAAGAATGTTTCATCCGGGCATGACCGGGAAATTATTGATCAATTCACCAAACAGGCGGAACCATTCGCAAAATTGGCCGGGCATGCGGATTCCATGAATCTGCTGGCTGCTGTTGCCGCCGTCAACCGCCATGATAAAGTGCTTGATGTTGCCTGCGGACCGGGGCTGGTCGCCTGCTTTTTCGCGGAACATGCCGGACATGTCACCGGCATTGATATCACGGAAGCAATGATCGCTGCCGCGGAAAAGCGGCAGCAGGAGCATGGATTGACCAATATGAGCTGGAACGTCGGCGATGCCTGTCCGCTGCCTTATGACGGCGGCGCTTTTTCAATCGTAATCACCCGCTACAGCTTTCACCATTTCTTAAATCCGGAAACTGTACTCAGGGAGATGATAAGGGTTTGCAAACCTGGCGGAACCGTAATCGCGGCGGACGTCGCCATTGCTCCGGAATGTGCCGGATATTATGATGGTATGGAAAAACTCCGCGATCCTTCGCATGTCAGGGCGCTGACCGTGATGGAGTTTATGGCCATGTTCCAGTATTCCGGTTTGACCGGATTGCGGCAGGAAAGTTATTCCGTGGAAATGGAACTGGAAGCGCAACTGGCGGCATCATTTCCACCGCCGGGCGGCAAAGATAAGCTCCGGGCGATGTTCAAGTCGGATATCGGCCGGAACCGGATGGGAGTCCGTGCCGAAACGCGTGACGGCAAAATCTACTATTGCTATCCGATTACTGTTCTCGCCGGAAAAAAGCCGCAGTAAGGATTATCGCGGGGTGCGCATCATGGCCGGCGGCTGACGGCCGCCGACGGGAGGCGGTCCGGCGCTTCTGCCGGTCTGCTGCCGGTTTTCCGGTCTGCCAGGTTCGGCGCTGTAGCCGCTGTCAGGCGGGGAGCCGGAACTTTTGGGTTTGGCTTCGCCGCTGGTGCTATAACGGCAGTGAAATCAGGATTTTCAACTGTCTTTTCGTTGTATAATAAAACATTGACTGAAAGCAAAATTCTTTGCCGATTGCGCCGCCAACGCTGATGGCTTTTTTTCACCCTGCGGGACGTCAATTTTTTATCTGTAAATTTGCGTTTAGTTTCTTGCAAAAAGCCGGGTGTCGTCTATTTTAGACGTTTTCATGTTCATCAATTAACATAAAGGAACGATATGCATTTAGAAATAGAAATGCAAGAACCAGATAAACCTGGCCCTAGTAGCCGGGCGGGATTCTTGTCGCTCCTGACTGTTCTTATCAAAAAATAGCCGCCATAAGCTGTTTGCAGAATTGTTTCAGGCAGCGCCGAAAATCTAAAAATTCACGCAGTTGACAGTATATTTTGTAATATAAAGTATGCTCCGTATTGATTGATTTTTAACTTTGGCATTTATGCTTAAAACAAGATTAAGGCTATCTCATGGGATTTCTGGAAAAGACAAACAGAACGTCGCCAGTAGCTAAGACCGGCTCATTGAAAAATGATGACGTCAACGCCAGGAAGTTGTTGAGTCTCTGCTCCCAGCCTGTGGGCGCCGCATTTCAGGAAATCGGCAGCACGCCGTCCGGGTTGAAAGGCGAAGAGGCCGAAGACCGGCTGGGCGAGTTCGGCGAGAATGTGTTCTTCAAGGGGCACACGCTGAATCCGGTTGTCGAAATTCTGATGCGCTTCAAAGATCCGCTGGTGATTCAGTTGCTGGTCATCTGCCTTATTTCTTTCTACATGGGCGATCTGCGGTCCCTGATTGTGGTCGGGGCGATGATCTTCATCAGCGTATTCCTCGCCTATTTCCAGGAAAAGATGTCCAGCAAGGCCGTCGAGAAGCTGCAAACCATGATTCACTCCTCGACGCTTGCGCTGCGTGACGGCGCTGAAGTGTTGATTCCGCTTAAAGATGTAGTTCCCGGCGACGTGGTCGTCCTGACCGCCGGTTCGATAATCCCCGCCGACGCGCGAGTCATTCAGGCCAAGGACTTCTTCGTCAGCCAGTCGGCGCTGACCGGAGAGTCGATGCCGCTGGAAAAATATGCCTGCACGGCTTCCGCCGCCGAAGGAAACCTGATGGAACTGCCGAATGCCTGTTTTCAGGGCAGCAATGTGATCAGCGGTTCCGCCAAGGCTCTGGTGATCAATACCGGGGACAAGACTTTTCTGGGGTCGGTGTCAGCTTCACTGACCAGTACCAAGGAGGATACCAGTTTCGACAAGGGCGTGGCGTCGTTTGTCTGGCTGATGATCCGGTTCATGCTGGTCATGGTTTTCGCCACGTTCATGATTGTGGGGATCACCAAGCATGACTGGATTCAGGCGCTGCTCTTCGGGCTGTCGGTGGCGGTCGGGCTTACCCCGGAAATGCTGCCGATGATTATGACGGTCTGCCTGTCCAAGGGGGCCATCGTGATGTCGCGCAAGAAGGTGATTGTCAAGAAGCTCAAGGCCATCCAGAACTTCGGCTCCATGAACATTCTCTGCACGGACAAGACCGGCACGCTGACCCAGGATAAAATCATTTTGGAACGGCATATCGACGTGATCAACCGGGAAAGCGACGACGTGCTCCGCTACGCCTACATGAACAGCTTCTACCAGACCGGACTGCGCAATCTGCTGGATAAAGCCATTCTTGCCAATAAAGACCTCGACGTCGAGAAAAACTGCCGCAAAGTCGATGAAATTCCGTTTGATTTCGAGCGCAAACGGATGTCGGTCATCATCGACTATGAAGAAACCCACGTGCTGATCTGCAAGGGCGCGGTCGAAGAGGTCTTCAGCTCATGCGACAAATATCAGGTTGACGAGGAGATTTATCCGCTGATCGACATGATCAAGAGCGACCTGATTGAGGAATACCAGCGGCTCAGCGCCGACGGCTACCGGGTGCTGGCCATTGCCTACAACGAATTTCCGCGGACGAAGGAAGTATTCAGCGTCAAGGATGAAAAGGAACTGATTCTGCTGGGTTATCTCGCGTTTTTCGACCCGCCCAAGGACTCCGCCGCCAAGGCCATCAAGGCGCTGCACAATTCCGGGGTCGAGGTGAAAATTCTCACCGGCGACAATGAGCTGGTGACCCAGAAAGTCTGCGTGGACGTCGGTCTGGTGGTTAATCGAGTCGTCACCGGCAAAGAGCTGGCGGAGATGGGCGACGAAGAGTTCAGCCGCACCATTAAAGACGCCAATGTGTTTGCCCGCCTGACCCCTTCTCAGAAGGAGCAGATTATCAAAGGGCTGCGCGAAATGGGCAATGTGGTCGGGTTCCTGGGGGACGGCATCAACGACGCTCCGGCCATGAAGGCGGCGGACGTGGGCATTTCGGTGGATACCGCCGTGGACATCGCCAAGGAATCGGCGGATATCATTCTGCTGGAACGCAGTCTGCTGGTGCTGGAAGACGGCATTATCGAGGGCCGGAAGGTTTTCGCCAACATCATCAAATACATTAAGATGAGCGCGAGTTCCAATTTCGGGAATATGTTCAGTGTGGTCGGCGGCGCTTACTTCCTGCCGTTCCTGCCGATGGCGCCGATCCAGGTATTGTTCAACAATCTGCTTTATGACGT
>CAIJKT010000727.1 GCA_903821255.1 uncultured Lentisphaeria bacterium
CGAGATCTGGGAATGAACGGCGAGTGAAATTGATTTTGCCAAGCTGGCTGGCAAATGCCAACCGCTGTTCAAACGGTGTTCCAGCAGGAACAACTGGTTGAATCCCGGTATAACCTGGCAGCGCTGCAGTGAGCTCCACTTCCGAGTCGAACCAGACGAAATTCTGCAACATGGCATCAATACCGGGTTCTGAAACTCCTTCAACTAGGAATACATTATTTTCTACGCGGTTCTTGACTGCAAGTACCTTACCGCCCTGAGCAATAAACTCATGAAGTCGATCATAGACCGGGCGTGACAGGTTTTTTATCTGCGGGACAATAATCAGCGAATATGATTGACAACCGATAAAGAAGCGACCGCTTCTGACCGCTCCAAGCGTGGCAATCATAGTTTCGTCGCCGTAATGATAATTGATGTGGGCTTCGTCAAGGCGGTCGCTGAGTCCAATGAAACTTTCAAAATAAGCCTTAATTCGGGCAGATCCTGCCGCCGTGCGGTCATAACAAAGCCAGGCGGTAGACTGTCCATGCAGAATCAGCGTTTCGACCGTAATCACGCCTTCTGCCAGCAATACTCCAATCCGGGAAACATAATCGTTAAAGAGGCGGTAGTCTTTCCACCATGGCTGATGAATGAACAATGACGCAGGATAATCACGTTTACGAATACCTTTCAGTGAATAGCTCTCCAGGTGCTGACATAGCAGATTAACGCCATGAACCATCTGCCATTGGTATATCCATTTTAGGTCCTCCAGCTTGATGTTCCAACCACAGGCGGCGAAAGTTTCCGAGAGTATTTGCTTTTTGCCGGTCTGCGCACAAACGGAAGCGAGTTGCACCGGGACTGTGACCGGGCGAATATGGCGGCAGAGCCAGTCCATGCCGGGAATATGGTAATACTGATATTGCGGCATTACAGCGCCATTACTGGTAATCTGACCCGCATAATTTTCCTCGGCGGCGTGATGACCGGTAACGCGGCAACCGTTATTTTCACACCAGTTATAAATTTTTTTCATAAAGTTATCGAGAAAGAGAAGAGTGATCAGACGCCAGAAACGATAGCGTGTCTGGCGGAAATCACCACTCTCGCAGAACAGTTGCGGCAGTACTTGGAGAAGTTCGGTTTTATATTCCTGGCGATAACTTTCCTCAAGGATGAATGACCATGGAATGCCGTTGCGGGATATTTGCGGTTCATCGGTGAAAAAACCCGCCAGGTCAGGCCAATTATCAGCTACGATTTGTTCGCGGTACCGATCATGAATCACTTCAAGAAATTTATCCGTGACGTTGCCGTCCAGTGTATCGACATAGTAAGGATTCACCTCAAAAAAAAGACATAACGCCGTACCATCAACCGGCCGTCCGGCAAGCAGACGGTATGTTTTCGATTCATAGAAGGCAATCGGATACTCCGGAGCAGCATCGCTGACAGCAAGCTCCGTCATGCGTAGATATTTCTGTTGACATTTAAGACCAATCCCGTTTACTTTGCCGTTTCCGAATCCGCTTGGCCAGCCGTTTTCATCGTAAGCCCAGGTATCCATGTCGAGTTTTCGTCCCTCCTCGACACATGCATTAATGCAGTCAAACCACTCTTGCCCCATATATTCGGTCAGCAGACCGCCGCGGGCATGCATAAAATAACCGCCAATGCCGGCGTTATGCATTGCGTTAATTTGGCGGCGCAATTCCTCCGGTTCAAGAAGGTCGTTCCAACTCCAGAAAGGGATCGGGCGATATTTTTTACCCGGATTCACCACCTGTTCAAACAAATTCATAAAACTTCTCCATCTGTTAAACTTATATTTTGCTTAGCATACCGGGGGACTCAGGTCTGTATGAGACAGTTGTTGTAAATCTGCCGTCACTCAGTGGGTTCTACGTCATGTTTTTGTCATAAAAAACGGATGGGGTTCATGACCAGTACTGAAATAGAGTATTTTGCCTTCACCACATTCAAACGCACCGCCGGTGTAATAAATGTGTTATTTAAAATCATTATTAAGTTCTTTTTCCGGCATAAACTCATAACACTGCCCCTTCAAGTTTATTGGCGAAATCGACTGCACTCGTTCATGAAATAATTATATTGCACGGTTGAACCGCCGGGGATTCATAACCGGGTTTTATTTGAAGCACTTCGCAAATATGATCAGGAAGAATTGTCCACTCCTTTTGCAGTTTATTGCCTTCCCCGGGGAAGAACGGCGGGTAATACGGAAGAACAGGATCCGGGAACATGATTACCGGAAGAACACCGTTGCATTCTTGTTCTGCTCCAAATTCGATACAGTTGAGAGCGTTTCCCTTTAATCTTGTGACAGGAATATCGAAGGAGAGATACTCCTCGGTAATTGCTTTGATTTTAAACTGAATGCCGGCATATTGCTCTGGATAATTATTCAACTCTTTTACATGTTTCCATTTAATTGAGCCGTTTTCAAGTTTATAACTGTACCCATTAACCCTGACTATCCATCCCTCGCCATTCTCGGCAAAATTTCTGGCATTATCCGGTGAAATGAGAATTTGAACCTCAAGCCTGTTAAGAGGGTTGTCGTGATAATTTATTCCGCCAAGGTAAAAAAATCTCCTGATTTTATCCCCATGCCGGAGATTCATTACAGAACGCCACCAGCAATATTTTCCCGCAATCATGACTGCTCCGCTATCAGTTGCCCTTACCCATATTTCATTATCATTGGGATAAAGCGCTTTCGCCGTCGTGGCGTCAAGACCAACAGATATACCAAAACCATTGCGGATAGTTTTAGCATTAACTTGACGTTCCGCCCCGATTCCACACTGGTTCAAATGCCAGGAACAGGCAGACAATGAGTAAACAGACCCGGCAAATACATGATCATCACCATGGAGTTTATAAGAACCGTATTTCCTTTTCCTAGATTTTGGATCGGAGTCAACTTCATCGTTCAAGTAGGAAATGTTTTCTGGAAAAGCGGAAACTTGCATACAATTCATGTTTTCCACCAGCGAATAATTGAGCCGCTTGACGTTATCGATGAAATGCCATTTTTCATCAACTTCAACCTCCGTGGTAGAATGTACCGAATTGTTGATGGTGCGTGCCTTTAAGCCCATTGTTGTGGCAAAACCAACCATTGTGTTTGAAGCGCCGACACAATGGGCTGAGTGCAACAGGTAATCCACCGGGTGTAATGAAGGATAAGTGGGTCCTCCCCTGCGGGACTGGATATAGTCTCCTAATGCCCTCAATTTTGACAGCGTATCTTTTGAATTTAGAATATTTTTTTCTTTAAGCACCCGGTCACGCTCACTAACGATAAGATCCCAATCCCGCTGGTGTGCCGTACGCTTATCATTGTTCTGATAAAGCTCACCCCCCGGCAATGCTGCTATTGATACATGAACCCCGGCTTCATCTTCATCCATTCCTAAACTGTCACGAGTTACCGCCGGATATTCCGGCAGCCGGGACTCAAAATTAATGTGACGGTTCAGGAATAGCGGAAGACCGGAGCTGGAATTTTTATCGGGATGATCATGATAAGCCAAAATTTTAATACCGGA
The DNA here is from genome assembly GCA_903821255.1 of uncultured Lentisphaeria bacterium. The sequence continues at coordinate 3,564 of CAIJKT010000727.1, forward strand.
ACTCCAGTTCATCGGACAGATTGCTTTTGAAAATTGGAATCTTATTCCCTGCCATCCCGTTTCGCTGGCAGAGTTACTTTGATTTGAATGCAGTTGTTGTGTCTGACAATGCAGCATCGTTTTTTCTTTCATTTCCCGTTATTATTAATTAAATTAACTGAACATTTTAGTTAGTTTATTGAAAAGGCCGCTTAACTGATAAATGGCTTCCTAACCTCAAGTCCTGCATTTTCCAGCTCATTCTTTAAATAAGCCGGTTTTAATGTCCATGACTGAAGCCGCGTATAAAGAAATGCGTAATGAGTATTGAGTCCTGGTTTGGTGAGAATATTATCCGGCCAGGTTTCATATTTTAGTCCACCCCATGGCAGCC
>CAIJKT010000728.1 GCA_903821255.1 uncultured Lentisphaeria bacterium
CAACGACACTCCAAAGTGTCGGAGTCGGACGGTTGTCCGTCGGGTTATGCTGGCCGCAGGTGCGAAACAGTCTCTGCTCAACGACACTCCAAAGTGTCGGAGTGGTTATGAAAACTGAAAAGCATTGTGCTCAACGACTATCCAAAGTGTCGGAGTGAACTGTCCAAAATGTCCGGACATAAAACAGAAGAAACAGCGGTTGACATTTCTGAATTTAGATGTATAATTGAAATAGTGCTATATATCAGTTAAAGGATTATTAGATGTTAAAAAAGATAGACGGTTCGGTGCCGATGCCGAAATATTACCAGATCAGCGAGAGCCTGAAGGCGCAGATCGTCAGTGGGAAATTACGCCCCGGCGATAAAATACCTTCCAGCCGGGAGCTGTCCGGATATTTCAATACGACCCAGGTGACAGTTTTAAACGCCCTGCGTTATCTGGAAACCGCAGGCTATATTTATAAGACGCAGGGCAAAGGCGTGTTTGTCTGCGAACAGAAGACCGCGGCCACGTCCGCATCGAAGCAGGGATACCGTCAGGCAGGGCTGATAATGGCTTCGAAAGACGACATGTACCAGAATCTGGCGGACACGCTGATTGCAGAGCTTCAGCAGAAGAACTACTATGCGATTCCCCTGGGGAATTATCTTACCAGCGACGCGTTCTCCTGCGAGGACAAGGAACTGCGGATACAAAAATACGTTGAGGATAATTTTGATTCGCTGATCATCGAAGGCACCCGCCACGTTCCCTACCGGAATCTGCATCGCAATAAAGAGCAATTCCGCCAGCTCAACTATGTGATATTTTATGAGACAAAGCTCGAGTTTCCGGACGCCAACAAGATAATCTGCGACTTTTACAAGGCCGGCTACCTCGGCGGTCAGCACCTGCTAAACTCCGGAAAAAAGCGGCTGGCAATGCTGACATTCGAGCCTTACTCCCCTGCCCTTGCCACCCGGCATGGCTGCGTCAGGGAGACTTTTGACTTCGCCATCGCCGCCGGGCTGAAGCAGTCCATGGAAGAAGCCGGCATAGACTCCAAATCCAATTTATCCGTCATTCACGACATTGTCCCGGCTCATGATTCGACCACTGAAAACAATATAGCAGATTTTATCAGGGGCGGCGACTGCGGCATCTTTGCAGTGGCGGACTTCCGCGCCTTGAAAGTCTATCACGCGGCGAAGAAACAGGGGTTGAAAATAGGCGGTGACGTCAGCGTGGTCGGATTGTTCAATACCTCCTGGGCGGAAGTGATCTCACCGGCCCTGACCTCAATCTGCGTCAATGAAGAGCAGATCGGGAAAATCACCGCGCAATGCATCACGGAACAGTTAAAGGGAGAAACCATCATCGTCTCTCCTGAACTTATTATAAGAGAATCATAAAAGGTAAAAAAATGGAAAACAAGATGGATGTTGCAGTATTGGGGCTTGGCGGCATGGGCGGAACCCATGTCGGCGCGGCCAAAGCGTCGCCTTATGTCAGAAATATTTACGGCTATGAACCGGACCCGGCAAGGGCCGTCCTGCGCGGCAGGGAGCTCGGGATCAATGCCACCAGTGATCTGGCTTCGATCATGAACAATCCGGCAATCAAACTGGTTTACATCGCGTCGATCAATGAAGTCCATACCGAACAGACCGAAATGGCCATGCGCGCCGGGAAAGCCGTGCTGTGTGAAAAGCCGATGGGCATTGATCTTTCCGACGCTCAACGGATGCTGGCGGTGGAAAAAGAGACCGGGGGCTTTCTGCAAATCGGCTTTGAACTGCATTACTCAAAAATGTATATGACCGTAAAAGACTGGATCGATCAGGGGCTGATCGGGACGCCGGTCAACACCCAATGCCGTTACTATTGCAGCGAATTTCACCTGAAAGACACCTGGCGCAGCAAAAGCAGGGGAACGCTGATCGGCGAGAAACTGTCGCATTACCTCGACCTTCAGCGCTGGTGGATCAACAGCCCGGTTGACGAAGTCTTTTCCATGAACGCGCCCAATGTGGTAAGTTATTTCAACCACCCGGACAATCACCAGATCAATCTGCGGTTCAGAAACGGCGCGGTCTCCAGCTTGAATTTCGTCATGTATATCGGCGAAACCGACCATACCGACCCGCTGCTCGAAATGCTGGAAAAGCAGGCTGACGACGGCCATTATCTGCAATACCATATTTTCGGAACCAAAGGGGCGATTGAGACCGATGTCTTCCGCCGCCGCATCCGCCGCTGGGAATTCAGCGATTCGCCCAAACAACTGGTCAGCAGGATAGTCGAAAAAATCACCTTCCCGAAAGAGGAAGATCAGGTATGGTTCCACAACACCCGCGGACAGAATCTCAGGATCGCGGAACTGGTCGCAAAGGGTCTGCCGCCGGAAACTGCGGCGTCAGACTCCTATGAGACAATGGTCACCGGGTTCGCCGCGGAAAGATCGGAACGCGAAAGACGCATCGTCAAACTTTCGGAATTTCAGCAGTAGCCGGATTCTGCTTGTCCTTGCCGCTGCCGGAAAAAAGCCATACGGGACCGTCCCAGAAGGCTTTTTCCAGCAGCCAGAATGGCGATCCGAGCACATAGCATCCGGCGACGCCGCAATATTTAGAGGAGAAGTCAATCGGCGGGAAAAACGCGTCTTCGTCGGAGAAATCCCACCGGCAGGTGTTCCATATCAATTTCCCCGGCCACATTACAGTATAGCCGATGCAGGAGAAGATGCCGCCGCCGACCTGGGCCGGTCCCAGGTAGACGAAATCCACCGGTCTGGCCTCTTTCCAGTAAACCCCGAAAGGATCGTGCCAGCGTTCAGGTGGTTTCGGATAACGGCGGTACATGTCCTTTTCCGTCTGTTTCGGTGTATTTGCAGGCACCGCCTCCGTGGAATCAGCCCAGGCGTCCGGCAATCCGGCGGCAAGCATTATCAGCAGCAAAAAGGTCTTAATCTCTTTCATCGGCAATTCCTTTCAATCCAAGGTTAAAAACTCAGGGTCAAGCATGTAGCCAGGCCGGACACTGCTCATCGAATACAGCATATTCTGGCGGATATGCGGGATGCGCTCTTCCATCTGATCGAGCAGCTTCCCAAAATACGCCCGGTCGCCCGACTTTTCCAGCCGGTCCTGGTACGCGCATTTCCCGCAGTCCGGGAAACCGAAAATGCGGGCACATTCGACAATCATCTTTTCCGGCACGTATGTCAGCGGCCGGACAACCCGCAAATCCAGCTCATCAGCTTTGACATTCGGCGCCATCGTTTTAATCCCCAGCCCCCGCGTCAAACTGATAAGCATGCTGATGCAGACATCATCAAGATTATGGCCCAGCGCGACTTTCCGGCAGCCGAGTTCTCCGGCCTTGCCGTAGAGTTTGCCGCGCCGGATTCTGGAACACAGCACACAAGGACGGCGTTCCGCGTTCTTCTCCCTGAGCAGTTCCTCCATGCCGACACTTACGATATGGTGAACCCAGCGCTGCTCCATGGCATATTTCTGAATAGCGGACGGGTTGAACCCCGGGAAGCCGGGGTCGAAGGTGACAGCGATAACTTCAAAATCAACCGGGGCATGGCGCTGGAGATGGGTCAGCACATGCATCAGCATCATGCTGTCCTTGCCGCCGCTCAAGCCGACCAGCAGGCGGTCGCCGGCGGCAATCATTCTGTAGTCAGCAACGGCCCGGCCTGCCGACTTGCAGATTTTCTTGAATATTTTTGAGTTTTGCGGTTCAACGTCCATGCCGTATCCCTTGTTTTATAGTACAAGAGGATAGCATAAATTCACAACGGCATTATTTCAAATTCCAAGAGTGAATAATTCAGCTTAATTGTTCTTCCAGTGCTTTGATCTTGGCTTTTACCGAGGCGGCGTCAAACATATAGCCCTGAGCTTCGGAATGATAACCGAAACGCTTATCCTTTTCAATATAAGGCAGCGCCCGTTTGACGTTTTCCAGTTCATCGGCAGCACATTTCAGGTATTCCGGCAACTTGTCATGGTTCCACTCTTTGCGCAATTTATAAGTCCGGAAAACATTACAGGTACTCCTGAAAGCCGCCCGGCAGACTTCGGCATTCGCCAACTCTTCCTCTGCGTGTTTGCCGCTGACGCCATTCAGACCTGTATTCAGCAGCGTCACTCCGGCACGCCACTTCTCCGAAAGCTGCTTGAAGCCTTCGACAATCTCGTCCAGCGAGAAGTCGGCAATGGCTCCGGAAACGTCATCGCCGCGTTCATCCAGCAGCCACGAGCGTCCGGCAGTCTTGCCGTTAAGCAGCTCCGGTTTCGGCGTCATCATAAGCGCATAGTTGGTAGGCCCGGCATACAGGTACGGAATGCATATCGGATAACTGTTCATTGCTTCAGCAAAATTATCCCAGGCTGCGGCAACTCTGTCCGGCCGGCAGCCGGGAAAATACCGTTCAGCGAATGCCTGGAGCGCCATATTCTTATCGTCCGGACATTCTTTGCTCAGAAAATAGTTGAACCCGGCAGTATTCGCCGTGATCATATTGCCGAAATTCCAGCACCCCATAAACCCGGCGAGGTTGTTTTTACGCAGGAAATCGGCTTTCTGGAAAAGATTGCCCAATACCGGCAGATTCGGCACAGTCGCCAACTCGTGAGTGGTGCCGAACTGAAGTTTCGCCAGACAGGACAGGCCAAGTTCGCGGGCAAGCTCGAATGATGCCTTGAACTGCTCAGACGGGCCGGCATAGCCAATCGAATATTCATCTATTTTATGCTGCTTATGCCCCAGCACATCTTTTAAGCCGCCGCGCTCGAAATCCGCCATCAGGATAACATCCCCGGGCAACTTTCGGATAATCTCCGCACAGGGAATATCCACATAAAACGACCACGACCAGTTCCAGGCAATGATCGCCATGTCTTTTGACACGGAACGAATGCCATCCCGGATCAAGGTAATGACCTCGCTGACAATATCCTCCGGTTTGCGTTCAGCGCAGCGCGGACACCCTACCGGCAAGTAGCTGATCTCGCCCAAAGCGCCGAGCACCCGGCCGCGCCGGGCGACGCAATGCGCCGGATATTCAGAAGCGGTAATCATAATCACCCCGCCCAGCCCGGGAAGAGATTTCGCCAGGCAGGCTGCTGCGTGTTTCAGATAACTTTTTACTTTCGGCGTGGAAGTGCAGATGGATCGCACCCTGATAACTTGTCCGGGTTCGCCCGGCAGCTCTTCTTCCTGACCGGCGACATCGGCATGTTTTTTCCAGAACGCCTCGTCAGAGACCTGAATCGCCCGCGGCGGCTGCATGTAAATAAACACTTTAATCCCGTATTCGGCCCCGCGCTCAATCAGTTGACGCATGTTTTCAAGGTGGATCGCGGAATTGCGGCCGAACTCGGGGAATTCATCCGCCGGAACCAGGTTATGCAGCAGACCATGCACCCAGATGCCATTGAAGCCGGACTCGGCAATTCCTTTAAGCACCTCGCCGGTATATACTTGTTCCGCAGTCACGGTCTCGTCGTGCAGATCATTCGGAATCAGCGTAAATTTGCCGAACTCGCTGTAGGGGGAACGCCATATCTTGTACATATAAAATCCATCCGTTTTAGTTCAGTTATATATTCATATAATGATTTAAAATATATTGATATAATTTATATGCAAATATTTAGAACAAGAATATATTTAATTTTTAATTATATCGATATATTTATTAAATTTCGATATGGAGAAATTCCGGATAATGCTCGGTCATATTGTAAATGGCTTTGATATATTCCCTGACTAATGCCCTGGAGCCGCAGATGCTTACAGCACCGGCAGCTTTTCCGTCTTCAGTCGGCATCATCAGATTACCGAGCGCAATAAAACCGTTAATCTGCAAATCTGTAAGCGGACTGACGAACATTTCCGAATCTTTGAGAATAGTCACGCCGGCGGTGCCGAGGATTTCCCCCATGGCGTCCGGCATGAAATATCTGGCAATGTAGTAGAACATGGGATGAATCATCGCATACAGTTCAAGCAGTTCATAACTCTCACTTTTCCCCAGCCTGGTGGCGAACATCCGCTGGTTGAATTCCCGCTGAAACTGTAAAAAGCCGTGAAGCGAATTTTTCTCGCTTCTGTATTTGTTGGGGCGGATGACCATCAGGCTGATATTGCGCTGATCAACTGCGACATCCTCCATCAGTGCGGTATCCACCGGAAACAGGAATTTACGGTCACGGAAATATTCGTGCTGGGCCAGTCCCCAGATAATCATGCTGGAAATTGAAACAGCCCCCCCCATTTCGGCATAATACCGATCATTGAGATATTTTCTCAATTTTATCAGCTTCTTAAAATCGGCGTAAATCCTGGCCCGGAAAATCCGGTGTCCGAAGTAAAATATCTCCGGTTTAGCGGCATTGCTGTTCAACGCCGGATATTTGATCTGCCCGGCAGAGCCCCATTCAGTTTTCAATTGCTGCAGCATCTCCTGCATCGGCATGCCGTCCACCGGCACATGATGATACTGAAACCAGAAATCGGCTTCGGCCAGATCATTGGTGAAACGGCAGACAATATTCAGCAATCCGAAACCCGGATGTCTCCGGGTTTTTAAATTCGGAGTAGCCAGCCTGGACCTGATGAACAGATCAGTATCCTCATTTCCCGGCAGCGTTTCGAACTGAATGACGGTGCCATTCAAAACCCGGTCCGTAAAATGGCGCAATTCCTGCCGTCCGGCATTAGACAGACCTTTGAACGTCCTGATCCAGCTCCGCATCTTTTTGTAAACCACCCAGGCCCGCTTACTGTCATTGACATTGTCCAGCGACTGATAAATGTCAACCATTTGCGCTAACGCCGCAGTCATGATATTATCATCAATAACCGAAAATATTGAACACTTTTTATCCAGATGCATAATCAGCTTGCGCAAAACGCCGTCTTTGCTGAATTCGGCTTCAATTATATCGGTAAACAGCAGTTTCTTCCGCGTTGTCACGAAAAATCCCCAGTCCAGAGCCCAGTGGCAATCCGGATTGCGGCTCAAATAATCCGCCATCCGTTCGGCCACTATGGCAGTGGCTTCGGCCTTGCTCCGCGGAGGCTGCCGGTCGGCGGCATAGGTTAGCCGGAACGTGGCCAGAATAAATTTCGAGTGCTCGTTGCGCAGAAATACGCCGGTCGCCTTGCGCCAGCCGTTTTCCTCGGCACGGAAGCCGATTTTTTTCAGCAGTTGCAGCATTTTGATAAAGACTATCAGCAGCAAGGTTCCGAAACTCCAGCGGTCAATCAGCCGCCGCATGTGCAATTTGCCGAAGTACCGGTCCGCCTGTTCCACCAGGCCGGAGACCGGGCCGGAATTGCCGCTTTCCTGCTTGCTTTCAGGAATCTTCAGAGGTTCAGTCGCGACGGCTTCCGGGTTGTCCATTTCCAGCGGGGTCCCCAGATATCCGGCGATTATCCGTGCGGTCTCCAGCGGCATTTCCTCGTGCGGAAAATGTCCGCAGTCCGGAATGATATGCAACTGCGCGTCTAAAAGCTCCTTCTGGAACAGATACGCATCTTCCACTCCGATAATCCGGTCTTCTTTCCCCCAGATGATCAATACTGGAATATTGATTTTTCCAATCAGATGCAAAAACTTCTTCTCGTTGGCTATCGAGATCTGCTTCGCCGATGCAATCAGGCATTCCTTGGCTTTAGGCTGGCGCAGCACATTGCCGTATTCTTTGACGGTTTCACGGCTGATCTTGTTTTCATCATGAAACGCCTCCTGCAATACCAGCGCGGCCATCAGGTCTTCGTTAGCCAGCCGGATCAGCGGATTGCTCGCCGAAGTAGCGGTAAGATCGTCAATAAAATCCGGCAGTTTCTGAAAAACCCCCGCGCTGTCCAGCAGAACCAGTTTATTTATCCGGCTTCTGACCTTCTCGTTTATCATTGAAATCAGACTGATTACGCCGCCCATCGAATGCCCGACCAGAATCACATCGTGCAGATCCATCCGCCGGATGAATGCGGAAAGAA
>CAIJKT010000729.1 GCA_903821255.1 uncultured Lentisphaeria bacterium
GGACGGCAAAATTGAACTCGTTGCGGGTGCATTTGACATTGATCCGGTAAAAAGCAAACAGACCGGCGAAGAACTCTGCCTGGACCCGGCCCGCGTTTACAGCACTTACAAGGAAATGATCGCGAAGGAATCCGCCCTCAGCGCGGATAAACGCATTGATTTTGTCGCGGTTACCACCCCCAATAACTGGCATTTTCCGATAGCTAAAGATTTTCTCGAAGCCGGTTTCAATGTCATGTGCGAAAAACCTATGACCATGACGCTGCAGGAGGCGATTGAACTGCAGAAGGTCGTCGAGAAATCCGGCAAAGTATTCGGACTGATGCACAACTATGTCGGCTATCCGATGGTAAAGCTGGCGAAAGACATGGTCAGGAACGGCGAACTTGGCAAGCTCCGGAAAGTCGTATCCGTCTATCCGCAAGGCTGGCTGGCGCGCCCGATTGAAAAATCCGGACAGCAGCAGGCCGCATGGCGCACCGACCCGAAACAGAGCGGCGCGGGAGGCTGCGTCGGCGATATCGGTTCCCATGCCGAGAACCTGGCCGAATACATCACCGGGCTGAAGATTACCGAAGTGTGTGCCGATCTGACTTCGTTTATCGAAGGCAGGCCGCTCGACGACGACTGCAACTGCCTGGTAAGGTTTGAAGACGGCGTCAAAGGCGTGATTTATGCCAGCCAGATTTCCGTCGGCGAAGAAAACGGACTGTCCATCTGGGTTTACGGCACCGACGCCGGGATCGAATGGCATCAGGAACATCCGAATCAGCTTCTGTACAAACCGATTGACGCCCCGGTTCAGATACTGTCCCGCGGCAATGGTTATATCGGCGCGAAAAGCCCGGCTGCCGCCCGCGGATCACGCATTCCCGCCGGCCATCCGGAAGCATTCCTGGAGGCGTTCGCCAACCACTACAGCAATTTTGCCGACACGATCCTGCTGAAAGAGGAAGGCAGGGCGGTTGATCCGGTTATCAATGATTTCCCGCAGGTGCATGACGGCGTGCGCGGCATGGCGTTTATCGAAACCGTCGTAGCCAGCGCCAGAGCCGGTTCCGCCTGGGTAAAGTTCCCTAATTGCTGAAGATAGAGACGCAATGCATTTAAAATTGAAATAAAAATATCCGTGCCTCTGTGTCTCTGTGGTTAATCATAAGAGAACTGGGTCGGGACGGAAAACTAAGGAGAAAAAAATGAGCAGACCTGTTACAATGTTTACCGGACAATGGGCGGATTTGCCGCTGGAAGTGCTGGCGGAAAGAGCGGCTTCATGGGGCTATGACGGACTGGAACTCGCCTGCTGGGGCGACCATTTCGACGTCGAAAAAGGCGCGAAAGACCCGGCCTACTGCGACAGGCAGAAGGCGATCCTGGCGAAACACGGCTTGAAAGTATGGTCCATCAGCAACCATCTGGCGGGACAACTGGTCTGCGACCCGAATTTCGACTGCCGTTCCGATATCTTCGCGCCGAAATCAGTCGCCGGCAACGCCGAAGGCAAACGCGCCTGGGCCGTCCAGCAGATGAAGTATTCCGCGCAAGCAGCGAAGAACCTTGGCGTGAAAGTGGTCAACGGCTTCACCGGCTCC
>CAIJKT010000730.1 GCA_903821255.1 uncultured Lentisphaeria bacterium
GTATATTATTGTGACAACGGAACGGTCGATAGAATCTGAAGAGTAGTCGAACGACAGAGGGGCACAATGAAAAACAAGGCTAACCAGGCCGGACAATCGGCTGAACTGCGCAAGCGGGCAGAAGAGATTGTCTCCAGAAAGACGACACACCAGCCGGAACCAAGTTCGCCGGAAGATATGCAAAAGATTATTCACGAACTGCGCGTGCATCAGATCGAACTCGAAATGCAGAATGAAGAACTGCGCCGTATGGATGCCATGTGGACGCGCTATTTCGAACTATACGATATGGCCCCGGTGGGATATTTCATACTTGGCGAGCAGGGACTGACTATCCTGGAAGCCAACACCAACGCCGCCGCACTGCTGGGGGCGACCCGGAGCAGGCTGGTCAAACAGCAATTCAGCCGGTTCATCTTTGAAGAAGACCAGGATATCTACTATCTGTTTCGCAAACAGCTTGTTAAGAGCGAAAAACCGCAGACCTGCGAACTGCGGATGATAAAAACAGACGGCACAATATTCTGGGGGCATCTGGCAGCCACGACAACCGCGGATACCGGTGGAAGCATCGTGTGCCGCATCGTGCTGAGCGACATTACCGAACGCAAGTTCCAGGAAGAGGCGCACGAGTTGACGGCGCGCCTGATCGCACTGGTCAATACGCCGGGGGATTTCCGCAAGCTTATCTCGGAACTTACCGCGGCACTGCAAGCCTGGTCCGGGTGCGAAGCCGTCGGCATTCGCCTGCGCGACGGGGACGATTACCCGTATTGCGAGACACGCGGATTTCCGTCCACATTCGTTCAAACGGAAAATTACCTTTGTGCATACAAGAGGAACGGTGAAATCCAGTGTGACAGCGCAGGCTCCCCCGTGCTGGAGTGCATGTGCGGCAATATCCTGAGCGGCCGTTTCGATCCTTCCAAACCTTTTTTTACTGCTCATGGCAGTTTCTGGACCAACAACAGCAGCGCCCTGCTGGCCGGCACCACCGAAGCAGACCGCCAGTCGCATACACGTAACCGGTGCAACCAGGAAGGATATGAATCGGTGGCGCTGATACCGCTGCTCAGCGGTCATAAGGTTTTCGGCCTGCTGCAATTCAACGATCACCGTCCGGACCGTTTCACCCCCGGGCTGATTAAACATTTCGAAAGAATGGCCGACAGCCTGGCCATTGCCATGCACCAGCGCGAGTCCGAAGAAGCGCTTAAGAAATCCCAGTTGCTTCTGGTGGCCAGCCTGGAAAGCCAGAAAGATTCCATCCTTCTTTCAGTTGACCGGAATTACCGTTATTTGTATTTTAATAAAGCCCATTCAGACGCGATGAAGGATGGATATAATAAAAATATCAAATTAGGAATGAATATTCTGGAATGTGTCACTTCAGAAGATGACAGAAAAAGGATTAAAGAGAATTATAACCGTGCTCTGAATGGTGAATCCCATTCAAGTGTGCGAATATACGGTGATGTTAAGCATGCATGCTACGAAAGCTTTTACAGTCCTATCATAGATGATAATAAAGAGATTATCGGAGTCACAGTTTTAGCTAGAAATATCACCGAACGTAAACAGGCCGAAGAAACCCTGCGCCAGAGCGAAACTCGTTTTCGCAGTTATTTTGAATTGCCTCTGGAAGGGCGTGCCATCTCGCTGCCGGACACTTCCTGGATCGACGTCAATACTACGCTATGTGACATGCTCGGCTATTCTAAAGCCGAATTAACACATATTAGTTGGGCCAAACTGACTCATCCCGATGACCTGTCTGCTAATTTGACGCAGCTCAACCGGGTACTGGCCGGTGAGATTGACGGCTATACGCTGGATAAACGCTTTATTCACAAAGACGGGCATATTGTCTTTGCCCTCCTGGCCGTTCAATGCGTGCGTCGCGCCGACCGCTCGGTTGACTATTTAATGACCGTAATCCAGGACATTTCCAACCGCAAGCAGGCTGAGGAAGAACTTAAAGAGAGCCTCAGTATCCTGCGCATTGCGGGAGAAGTAGCAAAACTGGGAGGATGGAGCGTCAATCTAGGCGAAGGTCGTGTCACCTGGTCTGATGAAGTGGCCGCTATACATGGAGCGGCTGCCGGATATTCGCCATTAGTCGAAGATGGAATCAGTTTCTACGCACCGGAATGGCGAGAAAAAATGTCAAAAATCTTTGACGATTGCGTGAGAAATGGAATTCCCTATAATGAAGAA
>CAIJKT010000731.1 GCA_903821255.1 uncultured Lentisphaeria bacterium
CAATAGTATATAGCTCAGACTTTTTAAAAAGATGATTCCCCCCAGACCAACCATTTGGATGAGCCCACCGTGAGTGACTCCACCCACTGGTTGCTTCCAATACAATATCAAATTCTTCATTGACTGATGCACATTTTGTCAACATTATTTCTGGATGAAAAGGTGTCAACCCTTTTACTGCAAGACCATTAATAAAAACCAAAGCTTCACTTCCAATATCTATATCAAAGTAGACAGTTTTTTTCTCAAAAGCCTTTCCTAACTTAATTCTACAATACCAAAGCAAATCGACCCGGTCCCCCCCCCAAGATTCATTTAGATGGATATTTTTCCATTTATTTTCCGGTAAATGATTAATTTTATCCCTGTCAATTCTTCCGAAACGCACTTTCCAATCATCAATAATTACTACTTTTTCACGATAGATTCCTTTAAGATAATTACCGGCTGCATTGAGGCGGGAGCAGTTATATATTCTGTGATCAATTTCGTTCATAGTATTAAGCTATCCTTTTAAAAAAATTATTTCTCTCATTATCCTGCATCTCTTTAAATCATAGGAGGACATGCAAATATTATTTCTGCATTTCCGCTGAACTCAGATTTTTTCACTGAAGAAGGCATGAAAAATGTATCACTTTTTTTTAAGTGAAGCTTTTTGCTATTTGTTGCTATTATCATGCTACCACTAAGAACTATACCTGCATAAAATATACTTTCATCATTGATATAGTGCCAGCTTTTTTTTATGGAGAGTTTCATCGCTCCGAAGAATTTAGCCTTGGATCTGTCAATCAGCATTGTAAGAGTTGCATTTTCATCATCATGCAGGATTGACGGAGTAATAAGCGCATCATTCCATACATCTTTTCTGTTTGTACTTTTTAAATGGAAAACATTTAATGCCTGTTCCGGAGAAAGATTCCCGAAACGGTCTTTATCTGTAAGTTTCTGTTCTCCGCAGAAAAGTTCAGGCTGAACGACGAAATCGGTCGGCTCCATAATTTCCAGCAGGAAAACACCGGGGCCGATAGCGTGAGGGGTTCCACCGTTGATCATCAGAACGTCGCCTGGTTTCACCGGATGTTTATGCAGCATTTGCAGACTTTTCGGCATATTTCCGGAAATCGCTTCGGCCTTGAAGGTGTCTCTGTTCAGAAGTTCATTAAATCCCAGCATCAGATACGGTTCTTCTCCGTCGATTTTCCGGGTGCCGAGAATGATCCATGCTTCGGTTTTGCCGAACGCGGAATGGTAAAACCGTCTGGCGGCAGCAGGATCGGGGTGCGCCTGTATCGGCAGTCTGATGGCGGAATCCAGTAATTTGGTCAGAAACGCGGTGTTTCTGCCGAAACTGCTGATGTGACGGCGGCCGAGCAGCTCTTCAGGATACTGATTAACCAGCTCCTGGAATGAAAACAGTTCACCGTCAAGAATTGCGCCGCTGATTCCTTCCGTCATACCGCCGCGCTGCGGATTGCAGGCTTTGACCGACGAGGCGATCCATTCCTCCGGGAAATTAGAATCTGCCGGATGCTGCTTGTGCTGCAAAGCGTCAATCAATTTACCGCCCTGATACACACGCCAGACGCGGTTGCGGTCGAAAGCGAATGGTAGAGAGCACATTTC
>CAIJKT010000732.1 GCA_903821255.1 uncultured Lentisphaeria bacterium
AGAAAAGGATCAATAATCATATCTGCCTGTAAGTACTTCCATTTAAAGAGAGTCCTGCGCAGAAAACGTTCCACGTCCCGCAGATATGGCTCATGACATTGCAATGTAAGGAAACCGTCATAATTAAGTTCCTGCCAGGGTTCTTCATTAATCCATACCATTGGGCGCACATTGAGTTCTAGATCATTTATCCGGTGCCACCCCTTTCTACGGGCTTCATTAATAGGATCCGATGCGTATTCAAGATATTGAGATATCAGTATCCTGATAATTTCACGATCATGATCAACCATAATAGTTACTCCCTTAAATTATTCAAATTCTGGACTTTTAATTACATTGCGGTTATTATTATTTGAAAGAGAGAATTATGCCTGATGCCTTTATAAATCAGTAAACACCAAATTCGTGTATTGCGTCAAACATTGCAATAAGGTTTTCCACAGGAGTTTCCTCTAAAATAGTATCATGACTTGCTCCGGCAACATATCCGCCGCCAGGCATCATGATCTTTAAGGTCTCTAGGGTCTTTTCCCGGACAATCTCAGGGGTACTGTTAATCAGCACATGATGTGAATCAATCGCTCCATTAAATACGATTTTGTCTCCATAAGTCATCTTCAAATGATGCAGGTCCATTCCGCGGCAATCCGGCTGTATTGCGTGCAGCGCGTCTAGCTCTGCTGCTATAAGAATAGGAATCAGGGGCTCAATCCCTCCACAGCAATGTAATTGAACTTTAAGACCGTAGTCATGCCCAAGATGGATTAGTCTCTTCAGATGTTTAAGCACAAAGCGACTGAATAGTTCAGGACTTAGCAGTGGGCCGGTTTGTCCTCCAAAATCATTGCCGATAAAAAAAATATCAATAAACTGCTTCGCTTCGTCAAAGATTTTTCGATTGACCGCCAAATAATAATTTGCAACGTTTTCGAAAACTGCATCTACAAGCTCAGGATTTTCATACATTTTTATATATAAATTTTCCATTCCGAGAAGATCAATGACATCATGCCATAGCGGAGACCAGTCGCCGCCGAGAATGGCATATTTGCCATCCCATTGCAGCGCCTGTTTCTTTATGCATGAAGTGTTGATCCATTGCGGATTTGGCCATGAATAATTCTCAATTTCCTTCATGGATGCTTCTGCCAGAGGATGTATCAGCGCATGACCATATCCCAACCCATGCCGATAAACGCCGAAAACTGTACGAAAAGTAATATTTTCAGGTAAAATAAAATCAGGGCCCGTATATTCAGCATAAACCCGTCTGAAATCATCGCCAA
Organism: uncultured Lentisphaeria bacterium; assembly: GCA_903821255.1. The sequence continues at coordinate 1,290 of CAIJKT010000732.1, forward strand.
GTTTTACTCGCAAATCCTCATCGTCAAGACCTAACTCCTTTTTGGCTTTTTCCCAGAATTCTATAGACGCGCCACACCAACATGGTACTTTATCTGATTTTTCATGAGCAAAAGTAGATAAAACTCTTTCCCTAGATGTATAGTACATATATAATTTCCATTCTCTTGATTTCTTCGTACAATCAACCATGCTGCATCTGCCAGGCGGCGGAAATATCCAGCATCAAAAGCTTGCAGACAAGGTTAATTTCTCGCGGACAAACATATATTTTTAAAATTTAAAACAACTGATATTTATCATAACACTTTGTCTGCTTCAAGCAGCGAGGCTGTAATGGATCGACCTTTTTCCAGATAAATCTCATAATTATCTTTACGTTTTTTTATGCCTGTCATGCTCCATTCGTATTTTCGCTTTCCAAAATTATTTCTTATCTTGATAATTCCACTTTTCCCCGCTGTTATTTTAAACCATGTTGTAATGTTGTTCTTTCTTATGGCGGAAACCTTGTGCCCCCCTCTGTTCGCAAGTTTTTGAATTCCGCATTGTGTATACGGTATGGTATTGCCGGGAATATTCTGATCACTCCGGTATTGGCAATACCCGGCGACGGGCTCCAGCTTTGGAGCAGCATCTCGTGAAGAGCCTGCATACATGACATCCATGAAAAACTAAAACCTGTCCATTTACTGGTACCTAATTTCTCCCATTGCCGGAAAGAGGACTTGATAACCTATTTTTCTTGCGGATTCCCGCAGAACGGCTCTCCTCATGCTCTCCGCTGCCGATAAGCCGGGGAGCCGACCGACTAAGAACTCAGCGTCTTTATCCGTAAAGCGCGTCAAATCCAATAATTCCGCCTGGAGTACAACGGCGGTACGGAAGCCGATTCCCGGTATGCTTTGCAGATGTTTCTGGATTTCAGTGCGCTTCAGTCGCTTCAAACATGTTTGTTCGTCACGGATTACGCACAATCTCTCTTCCCGCAGGAAGTGCAATTCCCGTAAATCACTCGACAGTGCATAATCATAACGCTTTTGAGCATCCGTCTGCATAATTTTCAAAGCCCTCCCGGACCAACTCGAAACTTCAGGCCGATAAAATTTAAGTGACTTCGTATCCGATTTTTGATCCTTGTTATATTGCTGGCCAGCTTTGTCTCACGCCTGTCCAAATTTCTCAACTCCAAGTTTTCCTGACTGGGAACATAGACCGCCTCCAAGGTCTGGTTTTCTAATTCCATGGCTAACTTTCTGCTGTCTATTACATCATTTTTGCAATCCCGCTCTTTACCGCTGGTCGGCACATCCGCCGGGTTGATCACGATATTCTTTATCCCAAGTTCACATAACTTTCGGTGGGTACAGAACCCACTGAACCCCACTTCGTAAACACTCCGATATTCGGCGCCAGAATAATGTTTCTTTAATAACTTCGACAGTTTTTCAGGATTCGGATTCATGCTTAATTTATTCAATTACCGGTGACAATGCCGTAAATTGATTACCCAATTATTTTTATGCACATCAAATCACTTGACCCTCAAACGATACCGGGCTACATTCTTTCATGGTCGATGTCTTCTTTTTTTATAGTTCTGTATGCATGACTCCACCTTTCTTAGTCGATGCTTCTTTTACAGTAACATATCTTGAGAATCAGCCATTTTTTCATATGCGCTCCTGTTTCCTTTTTACCATAGCGACTGTTTATTTGTTAATACTATTGACATAAACGACTAATCATTAATTGTTTGCAGGCGAACTACGTTATTTCCAACGCTACCTCGGCACTATCAAGTAAATATAATTAAACCTTTTTATTTCTAATAATTCTAAAAGTTTTAATTTCTGCTTTTTTCAAAATAAAATTAAAACTGTTATTGTCGCAAAGAATTTCACGAATATTGTGTTCAAGAATATTAGTTTCAAATATCTTTGATGCTCCGTTGACAAAAATTTCAGATTGAACTGATCTGCGATGATACGGTTCATAAACACGGATAATTATATCATTACTATCTTCAGCCCACTTTATTGTATCCACGATTATTTTGCCTTTTTTCAATTTTACAAATGTTTCCGGATTATTTTTTACATTTTTGACCGAAATCAACTGCATATTTAACTCTAACGCTCTCTCAACTACATGGCTGTTTTTAAAGGAGCATTCATGGGGATACAAACTATAAACAAAATAATGCTTTCCACGATCAA
>CAIJKT010000733.1 GCA_903821255.1 uncultured Lentisphaeria bacterium
ATATACATTCTCTGTTTTTCGTTAAGCGCTTTGCAGCCATACCAGTCGGCGTAATTTTTTTCAAAAAATGAAAATGCCATTTTTAGCGAAGACCGGGCGGGCAGCGAAAAATCATACACCCGCAATTGCAGTTCAACCGTTTTCTTAATCCCGTTGCCGGTGAAACTGATGCTGCCCTTGTAAATCCCGGACTGAGTTCCCGCCGGAACATAAACCCGGAAATAGACAGGAACGAAATCGGCTTTGGGAATCATCTGCGGCGGCACACCGTCTTCAATCATATCAGGAATTGCACCGGTGAAATCAATGGGAATGTCCGGCGGAGTGCTTACAATGTCTTGAATGCGTCCGAACGTTATTTGTTTGGAGTCGATGACATGCCTGCCGGAAACATGCACCAGATCGGAAGTGCTGATTTCCATATTATCGACATTCTTATCGGGATTTGCAATCAGCAGCGCCTGAAATCCTTCGTATTCATTGCCGGCGGCCTGCAGCCGGATCTCTCCTGCCGCCGGAGGAAGCAGCGTGACAAAGTCGGGACGTCTTTCAATTCGTTTGGCTGTTGCCAGCGCGGCAACTACAAAACCATCAGGTTTTGAGCAGTATTTATTGTAATAGCTTTTGAACAGCATGTCGTTCAATTCGCAGTCAAGCGCTGCAAAACCTGCTCCTGTTTTATCAGCCGGCATGGCCGCGATTTTTGATAATTTCTCTTTCATATTGTTTATTGCATTGACCGGCATCGAAGTTTGCGCACTGTATTTTTCAATTTTCGCATTCATGTGCTGAATCTTTTCAGCAAGCTCTCGCCGGGTGTAATCATTCATGCGTTTATTCCATTCATCAATTTCACTCTGTTGCAGTGACTCCGCAGCGCCATTGATGATTTTAATATCATCAATCAGCCCGACGAACGGGTAACTCTGGGCATTGAAACTATCCAGCGCATGGCCGATGTGCAGCGGGTAATCATTTTTTATCATCTTGCCGCCGGGAACAGGTTGGGCTTGCGCCACCTTGTGCTCTTTGCCGTTCACCCACAATTTAACGATATTATTTTTATATGACAGCACAATCCAGAACCATTCATTTTCCTTTAACAACGGCTCCGACACCCATGCATGCCATTCGTTATCGGCCGTTTTGGTCTTCAGTTCTATTTTGCCGTCTCTGGCGTCAAAGCAGTAATTGATTGATTCCGGTTTGGATTTACGATAACCTTTGAACAGAATAGTGCGGAAATCTTTAAGCATTGCGGGCTTAATAATGCATTTAATCGTAAAATCGTCTTCAAGCGCCAGATCATCGGCATGTTTCGCCTGAACTGAAGTGTTGCCGCCGTTAAAGAGCAAAGCTTTGTCATCAGGACCGGCATAAAGCTCCGCCTGACTGCCTTCGGCAATGACGGCGTCGTGTTTGCCGCTCGTGTCGGCAATGGTTTTATTGGCTGTGGAATTGAAATTCCAGTTGGCGATAATTTCATCTGCCGCAATATTCACTGTCAGAGCGAATATCAGAAACGTAAAAAGGCAGCCTTGCAAGATTTTTCTCATGGAGCCTGAATCCTTATTTAAAATTGCACATGGAAAAGAGTTATTACATAATTAAGAATGAACACGGAGCTGGCCGCTGCAGTCCGCATGGACTTATCGCAACCAGTTCCATTACTGGAAAGCCTGCTTGATATTATATCCTGTCATCAGGCTGCCAGAAGAGTTTCCCTTCAGTGGTGTTGCACATCGGCAAGCTGTAAAGACTTTTTACCGGCATATAATTAACCCGTCCGCTGGCGAACAGGAAGTTCACGCCTTTGTTATGGCGGTTATAGCCAGTCATCCAGGCGGACGGATGAGCAGCGCTGCCGTAAAGAACATAGACCAGGGGACTTTTTGTTATTCCAAAATTGGCCGCGGAACCGGCTCCCGCATCGGTCAAATATGCGCACTGGTCGGGTTTTCTAAACTCAGACAGTTTCCAGGTGGATGTGTATTGAGAACCTTTCGGACGGGTGCCTGCTTTGCCTCGCTGGGACCAGTCGTTGATGAAGATATTGGCCGCATAAGAATAATCCCAACTCATAAATGTCGATGATGCACCCAGTCCAATCATGGTATCACTTGGACACAAAAATGCCATGTTCTTGGGCTGCTTGCCTTGTCCCCAGTAACCGCGAGCTCCGACAACGTTCGGACTGTTTGTATATGCCATGAGCAGAACTTCCGGTTGGTTGTTGCCGCCGGCAGTCAGCCCGGCCGGAATCCATTCCTGATTATCATTGAGATACATGCTAAGCGCTGAACCAAGTTGTTTCAGATTACTCTGGCAGGATGCCTGCATGGCTGTTGCCCTGGCTTTGTTCAGCGCCGGCAGCAGCATAGCTGCCAAAATGGCGATGATGGCGATCACGACCAGGAGTTCGATGAGCGTAAAATTCCCTTGTTGACGACATTCTTTCATTTTGTTTCCTCCCTTTTTTGGGGTTTAAAAAACTACTGTTTTATTTGAATAAATTGACTCATAAGCCGCATTCATGACTCTTACTGCCGCCAGGCCGTCCTCGCCGCTTGATTCAATTTTCCGCTGGCCGGTAACTGCCAGATAGAAACTGTCCAGCCGGCTTTCGCCAAATTCCGGACATCCGCCGCCGCCGCCTAACAATAACCGGTTGGGAGACTGCAAGCCGGAGCCCAGCATATAATGCGGCTTGTTCCAGAAATCCGTAATATATGTGCCTTTGGTCCCGACTGCCTTAATCATGCATTCCAGCGATTTCGGCCAGTACAGCCGGCGGGTAACCGCGCGTTCTTCCAGATGTGCATACGATGGATTGATAAAGACATTGGCGCCATTGGTCATCTCGGCGCTGATCGCCGCATGGTCTTCAACTTCCAGGTAATCACGCATATTCCGGGCTGATACCGCATAAACTTTCGCAAATTCCGCTCCGTTAAGCCACCGCGCCAGATCGAACGGATGGGGGTGGTCGGTAATCGCGCCGCCGCGGCAGACTTTTTCGCCCGGACGGATCGGCATAATTTTACCATAAGACAGCAGCGGCACGCCCCAGTTGGGATAATAGCAGATCGGGCTTTGTGAAATGTTGCTGATGTACATGGTATGCACCTTGCCCAGCCTGCCGCTTTCAATCAGCTTTTTCAAATTCAGTATCTGAGGATGAAAATGCAGTTCAAGCTCGATCTGAAGAATTACTTTGTGCTGACGGCAGGCCTTTATCATGGTCCGGCACTCATTTTCATCCATGGACATGACTTTCATGCTGAATACATGTTTGCCCTGTTCGGCAACAGCCAGAGTATGTTCACAATGATGAATATTATCGCTTCCGACCATTACCGCGTCGATTTCAGGATGTTTTTGCAGCATCTCGTTCGAATCAGTATAATATTTGACCGGCATGTTATGGGCCTTGAAAAAGTCCTGTGCGTCCCGCAGCCGCTTTTCATCGTGATCGCAAATCGCTTTCAGGTCGATGAAGTCTGCGGTGGCAAACTGTCCGTAGTAGAGCCTGACATGCGGATTGGCTGTGCCGCAAACAGCTAATTTCATTTTCTTCATGCCGCACCTCCGTTCAGAACCGCAACGCCGGAGCAGGCTGCCGCCGCAATTGCTTTTACCAGCCGTCCGTATATAACGGCGGGAACAGATAGACTTTCTCCGTTCCGTATTTTATATATCATGCGGAAATAAAAATTATCCAGTTCATCGCCGCCGTCCCATAAATTGTGTTCATAAACCGGGCGCGTAATGCCGGCGGCGGTGGCCAGCAGCGCACCTTCCACATTGGTGTATCCGCTGAACGGCAGATTGGAGATTGCCCCCTCCTTGCAATACGCATGAATGAAGCGCACCGGTTCCAGCGAATCCGAAAGGCATTCGTTCACGTCCAACTCGGCAATAATATTGCCGGGAAATTGAACAATTCCGAATACGCAATTGAATCCGGGAGTGAATTGCAGCCGGATCTTATCGGGTTTATTGCTGGCGATTAAACACGCGATATCAATAACCTGGGGCAAAAACGATTTGCTGAAATCGCCGAACATACCCTTCCGGCCTTCCGGCAGATTCATGAAAATGCGGAAGGACACCAGATCGCCGCCGTTTTTATTCTTGATGAAATCACTGACGCTTTCAACCATTCCCCAGTAGCGCATCGGTAATGCAGGAATCAGTTTATTGCTGTTTTTGATATCCAGGCCGGCAATAATGCCGCCGTCAAGTTCCGGCGCAACAAGCACCGCCCGGGCTTCATTAATCATTGCCGCGCAGTTTGCCGGAAATGCGGACAATGAAGAAAGTTCAAGCAGTCCGCACCGGCAGTCCGCCGGGTTTTCCGGCAAATCACCGCATTTCATGCCCAATGCTTCAAAAACACGAAGCTTGTATGCCGCACGCGGATCGTCCGGCGGCATGAACACGGTTTTGATTTCAGGTATAATGCTCATTATAATTGACCTTAAAGACTTTTTACTAATGGTTTGTATTTTTTCAGATAAGCGGCGTTCTTCTGATCGCCGCCCGGCGCATTGGCGCTGTTCCATACCGGAGCGGCGATTCCGCGTTCCACGCACAGCCGGACTGTTTCTATTTCAAGCAAATGCGCGATGGTGAAGTCCACTATGTTGGATACCGGAGCGATGGGAGTTGCGAATCCGGGAACGTTCACGATCGCGTCGCCTACCGGATTGTAATCATCAATGCAGACATCCGCGATATCGAACAGATTCTTTTTGGACGGATGGCGGATGAAGTGGTCCGGCGGCATCTCGTTCTGCCAGCAGGAACTGGAGACCGCGATGATTTTGACTCCGCGTTCCCGTGCTTCCAGCGCGGCATCGATCGTCGCCGCGTTGATCCCGATATTGTGGAAAATAATCAGCAGGTCATCCTGCTGCAAATCGTAATATTTCATGATGGAGCGACCGTAGTTGACGCAGCGTTCCAGTTCAAGATATTTCAGCGCCTGATTGAATACCGACAACCCGGTTTCCATGATCGGATTGATGTTGCTGAATCCGCCGGCCCGGAAAAACATTTCCCCCATCACCAGAGTAGTATGGCCGCCGCCGCCGTAAACGCTGATCAGTTTATCCGCGGCAATGGCATCCGCCATCAGCCGGGCCGCGGCTTGAATATTTTCCGCCTGTTCCTCCTTGACCCGCATGATGTTCTTAAACGCTTTTTCCACATATCCGAAATCGTTCAGCATAGAATCCTCCGTTGCCGATTTATTTTTTTATCTGTTTAAACATCCATTCATAGAGTGCTTTATCTTTATATGAATAATCCCAGGCATTGTGCTTAACCTCCGGATATTCGGTATACACCGGACTGCCGCCGGCTTGCTTGACAGCTTCAATCATTGCACGGGAACGCTCGACCTTGACTGTCGGGTCAAGTCTGCCGTGAAACGCCCATACAGGCATACTGGAAATCCTGACCGCACTGGAGACGTCGCCGCCGCCGCATACCGGTACTGCCGCGGCAAATAAATCAGGTTTTCTGCTGATAATATCCCAGGTCGCGTATCCGCCCATTGATGTGCCGGTGACATATACTCTTTTAGTATCAACCGGATAATCTTTGATTGTCTGGTCAATGATTCTGATCGCCGCTGCCAGTTCAGGAGTCGGTTCCGCCGACATTTTGCCGGTTTCAAAACTTGCCACCCATCTGCCGGTTTCCGGACATTGAGGCGCCAGCACAAAGCATGGATTACTCTGCTGAATTTCCGGCTTCGTGAAATTCATTGCCAGCCATAATTGTTTCTTATTGTCATTGCCAATGCTTCCCATGCCGTGAAAAAATACAACCAGCGGATATTTATGCCCGGCTTCCAGTTTCGCCGGAATGAAAAGACGATAAGGCAGACTCCGGGCTCCGTCCTGCCACATGAACCCGTGGAATCCGGAAACAACATCCTGCGATGTTTTGACGGCGTTCCGCGTTTCGGCAAAAAGCATGAACGGAACGAAAGCTGTGATGATAAAAAACATCAAATTCTTTTTCATATACTTGCTCTCCAGCGCTGCCAATGCCGCGGCAGCATCACAATTATTTTTTCAAAACCCGTTTATAATTCTCGCCCAGGCGGTCCCACAGCTTCAGTGCGTCCGGCGCCGCCAGGACTGTGCCGTGGCCGCCGCGATAGGTCCAGCCCGCCAGCCGGTCCACGCCAAGACTTTCGTACAGATCCACCACGCGGTCCATCTGGGCGAAATCTTTGGGCTGCTTGTAATAATTCATAATCCAGCGTTCGGATTTCTTGCCGTACTTCCGGGCAATGTCAACGGTGCGTTTCGTAATATGCTCGAAGAATGATTCCGGCAGTTCCCAGGCAATGATGGTCGTTGAAAACACATCGAAATACGGACATGCCCCGACCATGTCCCAGTTGTCATAACCGCGATATTCTGTAACGTAATAGCTGTTCAAAGTAGCGTGGACGCAGCAGGTTATTTCCAGTTCCGGTTTTAATTCCTTTAACTTCCGTGAAGTGCTTTCCAGGATAACCATGGCCTCGCGCCAGCGGAATTGCTTGACATCGTCAGACATTATTTTGGGCATTTCATAACCGTAGTATTCCTGGAATTTTTTCATGCATACCGGACAGCGGCATGACCAGTCGTCCGCGCACCCGCCGGTGATCGAAGCGTAAGATTTAGGCAGCGCATAGTGCGGCTCGTCCCAGAAAAAACCGTCGGCGCTGGTTTCCTGGGCCAGAGTCAGGCAGAAGCGCTGAAAATAATCGCGGAATGAACTGGTGTTGAAACACGCATTTACCAGCTTCTCGCCGGTCAGGGCCGACACCTGGCGGTTTTCAGTATTGTTCTGGAGGAACAGGCTCACCTGTTCGCCGCCGAAGTATTTGCCGATGCCCCAGGGGTCTATCAACACCCGCAGTCCCAATTCATGCGCCTTATCCACAATTTTCGGAATATTCGGACGCCAGAAATCAAAATCAAACTCCGTTACCGCCAGAATCACCGTGGTGCAGCCATGCGCCAGCATTTCCCTGAAATCCGACTCGGCATGTTCCACGTAATTCAGTCCGTAGTAACTTATTGCAGTTTGTGTTATAGCCATGCTTGTATCCTTTTTACTTAAACTAGTTGATATGCATAATCATGC